>NZ_JBFANV010000002.1:0-282232 GCF_040674955.1 Nonomuraea sp. NPDC049695
TCTTGCTCGCGTCCACTAGGCAATTCTGAGACAGCAAACAGTTGCTGCTCGAGGGGTTGCGGCGGTTATGGCGGGAAGGAAACACCCGGTTACATTCCGAACCCGGAAGTTAAGCTTCCCAGCGCCGATGGTACTGCACTCGGGAGGGTGTGGGAGAGTAGGTCACCGCCGCACAATATTTATGAAAGAGGGCCACCCTTCGGGGTGGCCCTTTTCTTTTTCTGGGCATCGGGACCGGCGAGGCCGGTATTGCACAGGGCTCAACTGTCACTACTCTCCGTACTGGCTATGGGGGAGAGTCAGAGGAGCCATGTATGAGGTGTGCGTTCCTGCGCTCCGGATGGGTGCCGGCGGGCTTGACGGTCGTGGCGGCCTCCGGGGTCCTGTGCTGGTACGGCGTGCCACTGACGCAGACGGCGCGGTTCGCGGCGTATGTCGGGGCGGGCATCGTCCTTCCCGGAACCCTGCTGTGGCGCGTACTGCGCGGCAGGCCGTCGTATGTGGCCCTGGACATCGCGGCCGGCACCGTCCTCGGGTACTGCCTGGAGGTGCTGGCGTACATTCTCGCGAGGTGGGCGGGGATGCCGCAGGCCTTCCTCTGCTGTCCGGTGGTCGTGATCGGCACCTGCTTGGCCGTGCCGGCGTTGCGGAAACGGTGCAGGGCGGCGAGGATCCGTGTTCCGGCATGGTGGGCGTGGGCCGTCGCCGGTTTCGGTGGGCTGCCTGTCGCCTGGGGAGCGGCTGGTTTCTTCCGCACCCATGGCATCGGCTGGCCGGGCAATGCCACCCCGTACGTGGATCTGCCATTCGTCATGGCGGTGGTCGGGGAAGCCAAGTCTCATGTGCCGCCGACGTACCCCATGGTGGCGGGGGCGCCGCTTGATTATCACTGGTTCGCGTTCGCCGACATCGCCGCGGCAGGGTGGGCGACGGGCATCGAGATCGAGACCCTGGTCTGCCGGCTCTGGCCGCTGCCGCTGATGGCTGCCTTCGCGGTGCTGATCGCCTTCATCGCGCGCCGGCTCTCCGGTTCGTGGTGGGCGGGGGTGGTGGCTCTCGTCATCACGTATCTGGTCGCCGCCCCCAACCCCGTGGGATGGACATCCCACCTGATCCCGTCTGGGGCGGTGCTCGACGGCACCATTTGGGTGAGCCCGTCCCAGACGCTCGGCACTGTCGTGTTCGCGTTGGTGGTGTTCGTCCTCGTCGAGCTGCTGAGGGCAAGGGGCCGGGTCCGCGTCGGCACCTGGTTCATGCTCGTGCTGCTGCTGATGACGTTGGCGGGTGCGAAAGCCACCTATCTGCCCCTGCTGCTTGCCGGACTGGTGGTCGTCATAGGGGTGGAGGCGGCAATGCGGCGTGTCCGCCGGCCGGTCGTGGCCGCGGCCGGCACCGTCGCGGGGTGTCTTGGGCTCGCCCAGATCGTCCTCTACCAGGGCACTACGAAACTGCTGTCATTCCAACCGCTCGCCGGGGTCGACAAGGCGATCGTGCAGGCCGATCTCGGGCACCGAACGCACTCTGCCGATCTGGTGTGGGCGATGGCCGCAAGCCTCCTGGTGTCGTGGGCGATGATCTGGGCGGGTACGGCAGGTCTGGTTCGCCGCCGCCGGGACTCAGCCACCTGGCTGCTTCTGGGCCTGGGGGGAGCGGGGGCCTGTGCGACGCTGCTCCTGGAGCACATCGGAGGAGCCGAGTTCTACTTCATCCAGGCGGCTCGTCCCTACCTGGCCGTCGCGGCAGCGTGCGGGTTCGCGGCTGTGGTCCCTGCCGAGCTCGGGCGCGGGCGGCGTCTCGCGCTCCTGACCGCCGCCGTTGTGGGCATCCTGGCTGTCCAGGCGGTCGCAGCGACGAACGGCGACGCGATCCCGCAGGACGACCGTGCGGCCGTCGACGTGCTCGGTGTCTCCTTCTTCACGTTGATCGGGGTTGTGGCGGCATGCGCTGGGGGCGTTCTTCTCGCTGCCCGATGGTTCCCCACGTTTCGCAACATGGCCCCGGCCGTCGTGCTCACCCTGCTCGTAGGGCTGGGGCTGACGACTGATGTTGAGCAACGTGCGCTGCTGACCTTTGAGATGTGGACGCTGAAGGGCGGAGCACGGATACCTTCGGGCGCGCCCGAGGCCGGTCGCTGGCTGCGTGACCATTCACCTCCTGACTCGATCGTCGCGGTCAACATTCCCTGCACCCCACAGACGAGGACCTGTTACAGCAGGACCTTCTGGGCGTCGTCCTACACCGAACGGCGTGTGCTCGTCGAAGGCTGGGCGTACACGACGCGAGGGAATCTCCTGGCAGAACGGCGGCACCTGAATCTCGACGATGTCCCCTTCTGGGACAGCAGGCGGCTGGCGGACAACGCCGCCGCCTTCCAGACCCCATCCGCGGAGACGCTCGGCCGTCTCCGCGACGTGTACGGTGTCCGTTGGCTCATCGTCAACGATCTTTCTTCGACGAAGCCTGCCCCGACGCTCCAAGACTTCGTCATCCGCCGCTTCCATGCCGGTCACTGCACCGTCTACGAGATCCCTGCCATGCCCGGGAGTCCGCGCGCCGGCGTGTAAGAGCCGGTGCGCGGTGGCGCGAGGAATCACGACAGTGCCGGACGGACGCCGTTGTCGGGATGCCGAAAGGTCGTGGCGCAGGCAAGGAGTGACAATGACATGGTCGCGGGCCGGATGTCCGATCGTGTCTGTAGGGTGCGGTCTTCAGACTGCTGGCATGGCTGATCTTCCGCCTCGCACCTGGGCGTCCATGGCTCTGGCAGGCGTCCTCTTGATGGCTGTGCTGGGTGTCCCGTCACATGACGCGACAGCACGGCAAGGGCTCGTGGACTTCGGTGACGCCTGGGACACGGCGGTCGTGGCCGGGGCAGCGGTCAACAGCGCGGATCTCACCAGGATCACGGGCGATGTGGTCGTGAGCCCCGGCATCATCGTGACGGGCTTCCCTCCTGGAAAGGTGGTGGGAACGATCCACAGGGACGATGCGGAGGCGCGCGCGACGAAGGCCGATGCTGTTGCCGCCTACAGCGAGGCGGCGGGACGAACGCCCACCGAGGTCGTGCCCTCGCGACTCGGTGGCAAGACCTTCGGGCCGGGGGTCTACAAGAGTGTGGACGGAACCTTCCTGCTCAGTGGCACGCTCACGCTGGACGGCCAGGGTGACCCGGACGCGGTGTTCATCTTCCAAGCCGACTCGACGCTGAACGCGGCGAGAGTCAGCAACATCGACCTGATGAACGGCGCCCAGGAGAACAACATCGTCTGGCAGATCGGTGATACCGCGACAGTCGAGACGTATGCCACCTTCCGCGGCAACATCCTGGCGAAGAACGCGGTCATGGTGCAGGACGGGGCGGTCATATACGGGCGGGTGGCCGGCCTCAACACGACAGTGACCATCGACGGGACCAGTACCTTGCCCGCCACCACTATCACGGTGCCGAGCATTCCTGGGACCACGCCGGCGCGTTCAGGCACAGGTGCCAAGGCCGGAAAGAGGGGAGAGGGGGAGGCGGCGCACAGCAAGGCGCTCGTCACGGTGTACCGCCCACCGACCACCACGACCCTGACCTCGTCGCCGAATCCTTCGCGGCTCCATGAGCCCGTCACTTTCACCGCTGTCGTGCACGGGGATTACAACGGGTCCCGCCCCACAGGCTCGGTGCTGTTCAAGGACGGTGCAACACAGATCGGATCGGTCCTGACGGGCGATCAGGGCGTGGCCAAGTTCACGACTTCGGAGCTCACCAGAGGCGTGCATTACATCACTGCCGTCTATGTGGACGACGGCACCGGATCTTACGAGGCCTGGGTGTACTTCACGCCGAGCGAATCCCCCGCACTGGAACACCAGGTGCTCAACCGCCGATGACGCCTGGTCATTGTCACAGAGAAGGGGGACCCAATGTCTCGTGGTAGGAACATGCCGGCGCTCGTGCTGACGATGGCCTGTGCCGTATGGGGGCTGTCGAATGTGAGCGCGGCCACGGCGAGCGCGGTCAGCGGTCATCAGGTGATCAAAGAGCGCCCCGGCGGTGTCGTTCACGGGCGCTGCCACGGGAAACGGTGCAGGTGCCGGGGCGGGTGGTGCGGGCGCCGGGGACCTCGGGGATATCGCGGATGGCCCGGCCTCACGGGGCCGCAAGGCCTGATAGGCCCGCGAGGTCCGGAAGGCCCGCGAGGTCCTGTGGGGATACATGGCGTGGAGGGCCCCAGAGGCCCGGAGGGTGAACGAGGTCCCGTAGGCCGGCCTGGGCCAGCAGGTCCCGCAGGTCCAGCAGGTCCCTCGGGTCCGCGGGGGCCCCGGGGTCCGGCAGGACCCGCGGGCGCGCCCGGGGGCACGTCGAGCGTCGATTCGACACTCGTATCGCTCACCTTCCCCCCGTTCGACACCAATTTCACCGCCTATACAACGGGCGGCACGACCTGGATCCGCGACCCGCGCACCGTGCCTCCGGGGTCCTGGCACAGCATTGACGGGGTGGAAGGCTATCCCGAGGGCGTGGTCGGTGTTTCGATCACGGAGGCCGTGCCGCTCGACGTGCTGCTCGTCACTGTCGCGGCCTCGAACGGCGACGTGGCGCAGACCATGTGCGCGATCAAGCCGGGCACGCCACCGCCAGGGGCGGAGTGGGCGAAAGCCTATTGCGACCCTTTCACGAAGATCACCCCGCCGTCGGACTGATGGCCGCCGGGTCGGTCGCCGGTAAGGCTTGAGCAACGGCTTCATCCACAGCCGCTGGTCGCGCCGGTGCGCCGGCCCACGCCGAGGTTCACTGCGACCGTGAGCACAACCGGGCTGAGAACCGTTCCATTCAACCGGCCGCATGTCGCAGAGAACGAACTCGATTACATCGCCGAGGTCGTGCGCTCTGGACGGACCTCGGGTGATGGTGCATTCACCCGTCGGGCCACCGGCCTGCTGAGCGAGCTGACCGGAGCGAACGACGTGGTGCTGACCACGTCGTGCACGCACGCGCTGGAAATGTCGGCGATCCTGCTGGACCTGCAACCAGGGGACGAGGTCATCGTCCCCTCGTTCACCTTCATGTCCACGGCCAACGCCTTCGCCCTGCGCGGCGCCGTACCGGTGTTCGTGGACTGCAGGCCGGACACGCTGAACATCGACGAGCGCCTCATCGAAGGAGCCGTCACCGAGCGCACGCGAGCCATCGCGGTGGTCCATTACGCGGGCGTCGCCTGCGCGATGGAGGTCATCGGCGAGCTTGCCGAGCGGTACGGTCTCGCGCTCGTCGAGGACAACGCGCACGGCCTGGGAGGTTCTTACCAGGGCCGGCCGCTCGGGTCGTTCGGCGCCATGGCCGCGCAGAGCTTCCACGAGACCAAGAACGTCCAGTGCGGGGAGGGCGGGGCGCTGATCCTCAACGACCCTGCTCTCATGGCACGGGCCGAGATCATCCGTGAGAAGGGCACCGACCGCAGCCGGTACTTCCGCGGCCAGGTGGACAAGTATCGCTGGGTCGACATCGGCTCCAGCTACCTGCCGTCCGATCTCCTGGCGGCTCAGCTCGCCGCCCAGCTGGAGTTCTTCCGTGTGACCCAGCTCCGGCGGCACGCGGTGTGGCAGGCCTACCATGAGGGCCTGGCCGACTGGGCCGCGGGCAACGGGATCTCCCAGCCCATGGTCCCGGACGGCTGCGCCCATCCGGCACACCTGTACTACCTGCTGTTCCCGGACATCGCGAACCGCCAGGCGTTCATCGACCACCTCGCGGGGCGTGGGGTTCAGGCGCTGTTCCACTACCAGCCGCTGCACTGCGCGCCGGCCGGCCTGCGGTACGGGCGGCCGGCCACGGGCGGATGTCCGGTGACGGAGCAGGTCGCCGACACGCTGGTGCGGCTGCCGCTGTTCGCCGATCTCGCTGAAGACGATGTGGCGCACGTCATCGAGGCGGCGCGGGACTACGAGGTGAGCTGATGGCCTGGCAGGACGTGATCGAGGCCCAGGACGTACGAATCCACGAGTCTCCACTCGAGTCGGCCAGGTTCGGCCGATCGGTGGAGCGCCTGAGCGTCGCGGCCGGGTCGGGTACGTCGCTGCTGGCGGTACGCGAGGCCGTCCTGGCCTCGTCGGCGGACGTCATCGTGCTGCGATACCCGGCCGAACACGTCGGATGGTTCGCGGAGCTCACCGGATCCGGCAGGACCGCGCTGTTCGCCGACTGCTTGGTGTACTGGCGGCTGCGGGCGGGGGAGGGACGCCCGCCCGAGCCGTCGCCGCGCCTGCGCACCGGCGGGCTGAGCGGCGTGTCCGCGATCGAGGCGCTGGTGGCGGACATCTTCGTCGCGTACGGGAACCACTACGCGGCCAACCCCCTCTTCGACGTCGCCGCGTCGCTGGAGGGCTACCAGGAATGGGCTGTCCGGTCCGCGGTCCAGGGCAGCTGCCTGGCCCTCAGCGACGAGTCCCGCGTTCTCGGGCTCGCCACGCTGGAGGACGCGGGGCCCGCCACGGAGATCCTGCTCGCCGGCGTGGTCTCCGAGGCGCAGGGCCGTGGCCTCTACGCCCATCTGCTGAAGGCGGTCGAGGACCATGCTCTCGCCCGTGGCGGGGAAGAGGTCGTCATCTCCACTCAGGCGCACAACACCCGGGTGCAGCGGGCATGGGCACGGTACGGATTCGAGCCGGTGCAGACGCTCACCACCGTTCACCTGGTGCGGGCGGGACTCATGGCCGTGGACGAGTCGTGAACCCCTCGGATTGCCGCGAGCCTGATCCGGCCACGGCGGTCGGCGCGCCGTCGAATTTCTGGCATCGCGTCGCCTATCTGACCGGGGGCGGCCTGACGGCCGTCATCTACTACGGCTTTTTCGCTTTGGGACTGCACCTGCTGCGGGATGTCGTGCCGTACGTCTGCGTGGCCGTCGTGGGCCATTTCATCACCGTAGTGATCGTCTATCCGTGGTACCGCCTGGTCGTGTTCCCCGGTGCCGATGTCTCTTGGCTCGTCGGTTACCTGCGGTTCTACGCGGTGGGGCTGAGCGTGTTGGCGTTCTCCATCGTGGGGCTGCCGATACTGTCCGGGCTCGTCGGGATTCCCCTCCTCGTGGCCCAGGCACTCATCATCTGCATGACCTTGTCGGGCAGCTATGTGGTCCACAGGATGTGGACGTTCCGCCGCCGCGGATCGCGTGGACCGGGCAAATCGCCAGACAACCTTCAACAAAGTCGTGGAGTGGTGAAAAGCCACTGATCGGGGCCGGCGCATAGTTTCGGGCGGACGGCTGGTCACCATGGCCATGCGCTCTTCGCGAAAGGACCGCACAGCGATGAAGGCGCTCGTTCTGGCAGGCGGGAAGGGGACCAGACTCCGCCCGCTGACGCATACGTCGGCGAAGCAACTGGTGCCCGTGGCGAACAAGCCGGTTCTGTACTACGGCCTGGAGGCGCTACGGGATGCCGGCGTCACGAGCGTGGGCATCGTCGTGGGCGACACAGGGGCAGAGGTACGGGAGGCCGTCGGTGACGGCTCACGGTTCGGGCTCGACGTGACCTACATCCCGCAGGAGGCGCCGCTCGGGCTGGCCCACTGCGTCCTGATCGCCAGAGACTTCCTCGGTGAGGATCCGTTCGTCCTGTACCTGGGTGACAACTTCCTGGTGGGAGGCATCACCGACCTGATCGACGCGTTCTGCGGGTCAGGCCACGACGCTCAGATCCTGCTCACCAAGGTTGCCGAGCCCCAGTTCTACGGAGTGGCCGAGCTCGGTCCCGACGGCGAGATCCTGCGGTTGGAGGAGAAGCCCGAGCATCCGCGCAGTGACCTGGCCATCGTCGGGGTGTACACCTTCTCTCCTGCCATTCATGAGGCCGTGCGGGCGATCAAGCCGTCCGCGAGAGGCGAGCTGGAGATCACCGATGCGATCAAGTGGCTCATCGACCACGGCTATCGCGTCCACTCCCACTTCGTCAGCGGCTACTGGAAGGACACCGGGCGTCTCCAGGACATTCTGGAGTGCAACAGGATCGTTCTGGAGGCCGTCGCTCCGGACAACCGGGGGACCGTGGACGGGCTGTCCGAGATCACGGGCAACGTCGTCGTGGAGCCGGGGGCCGTGGTGGCGAACTCGGTGGTCCGGGGGCCCGCCGTGATCGGGGCGAACGCCAGGATCAGCGATTCGTACATCGGCCCTTACACCTCGATCGGGGAGAACTGCCTGATCCAGGACACCGAGGTGGAGTACGCCATCGTGCTGCCCGACTCCAGCATCACGGGGGTCGCGCGGCTGACGTACTCGCTGATCGGGCGCAACGTCGAGGTCACCAGAGCCGAGGGTGTGCCCAACACGTACCAACTCATGGTCGGTGACCACAGCAAGGTGCAGGTGAAGGCATGAGGGCCGGGGCCGCGGCGGGGGCGTGCCCGCCGCGGCCTACCGATCTGACCTAGGGGGGACCATGGAGGCAACGGATATCCGCCGCACGGTCGAGCTTGAGGACGACCACTGGTGGTATCGCGAGCGGCGCGCCATCCTCGCCCGCGAACTTCGCGAACTGCGCCGCCGCGGAGTGGCGGGCAGAGCGCTCGACATCGGCGCCGCGGGAGGCGGGAACACGCGGGTGCTGGTCAGGCACGGCTGGGACGCGCTGGTCGCGGACTACTCGGAGCTCGCCGTGGAGCTCGCACGCGAGCGAGGTCTGCAGGCCATCCATGCCGACGCCCGGGACCTGCCGCTGCCCGACGGATCGTTCGATCTCGTGCTCGCCTTTGACGTGCTGGAGCACATCGAGGAGGACGACCGTGCCGCCGGCGAGATCGTGCGGGTGCTACGGCCCGGCGGAACCGCTCTCATCACGGTGCCGTGCGACATGGCGCTCTGGTCCGCGCATGACGTGGCCTCGGGCCATGTCCGCAGATACACCCGCGACACCCTGCGCGACCTGTTGACGCGGCAGGGTCTGGTGCTGGAACGGCTGTGGAGCTGGAACGTGCTCCTCCGGCCGGTCGTCGCACTCCGCAGGAAACACACGTCAGGCTCCGACGTGATGGAGACGCATCCCCTGGTCAATTTCGCCCTCTCCACCGTGGTCACCGCTGAGAGGTATCTGCCTGTGAGATCGCTTCCTGGCGTTTCCTTGATCGTGCGGGCACACCGGCCGCAACGCTTTGGTAAATAGTGAGTATAGCGTAGCGTAGTCGCATAGTCACAATTCGATTACGTCAAAGTACAACGGTGACGTGAAGCACCACAATGAGCTAGTTCCAGCGACCTTCGCTCAGTCGCATCACACCATTGCCCGGGCCGGTCGCCCATGTCCAGGGGGCACCCGCCGTTCCGCGATGACGGTCATCGCGGCACTCATCGCGTCGGGCCTGGTCGTGGTCACACCTGGCACGGCAGCGGCCGCACCGTCGATGAACCTCGACGACGCGGCGTCGTTCGGGGTGCTGGCGAGCACGAGCGTCGCCAACACCAATCAGACCGCGATCACGGGAGATCTCGGTGTGAGCCCGGGCAGCACGGTCAGCGGCTTCCCGCCGGGCACCGTGAGCGGGAGCACACACGCGGGCGACGCCACCGCGGCCGCTGCCAAGGCCGACGCGGTCGCGGCCTACAACGAGGCCGACGGTTCGCCGGCCACGGCCTTCGTCGCCGCACAGCTCGGTGGCACGACGAAGACGCCAGGCGTCTACAGGCCGTCATCGGGTTCGGTCTTCCAGATCAACGGCACGCTCACGCTCGATGCGCAGTACGACCCCGCTGCGGTCTTTCTCTTCAAGGCGGCCAGTCTCAGCACCGCGAACGTCAGCAACATCAGCCTCACGAACGGCGCGCAGGCCGACAACGTCTTCTTCCAGCTCACCGATGCGGCGACCCTCGGCACGAACTCCACGTTCCAGGGAAACGTGCTGGCATCGGACGGGGTCACGGTCAACTCGGGCGCCGCCGTCAAGGGGCGCGTGTTCTCGATCACCGACGCCGTCACCCTGCAGGGTACGACCACGGGGCCGAAGACACGTATCACGGTGCCGAACGATCCGCCGACGACCACGACGCTGGACACATCGCCCAACCCTTCCAGGAACGGGCAGACGGTCACCATGAGTGCCACGGTGAGTGCCGTCTCCGGCGATGTCGTACCGCAGGGCGAGGTCGCCTTCAAGGACGGGACGACCCTCCTCGGCCATGACTTCGTCGACGAGCAGGGCGATGTCAGCATTCAGGTTCCGCTCAGCGGGGGAAACCACCAGCTCACCGCCGTCTACCAGGGCGGTGACACGTTCGACGGTGAGGCGTTCATCCATTTCGCCCCCAGCACCTCGCCCCCGGTCGCGCAGGTCGTCATGAACACCTTGTGGTCCAACTCGGCCACGCCGGCGGTCGCGAACGCCGATGACACGAGAGCGGCCGTGCTCGGGGTCAAGTTCAGGGCAGCGACGACAGGGCTGGTCAAGGGGATCCGCTTCTACAAGGGGTCGCAGAACACCGGGACGCATGTGGGGGCTCTGTGGACCAGTGGCGGCACGCAGCTGGCGAGTGTGACGTTCTCGGGTGAGTCGGCGTCGGGGTGGCAGCAGGCGCTCTTCTCGACGCCTGTCTCGATCAACGCCAACACCACCTATGTCGCTTCCTACTCCACGACAACGGGCCATTTCTCCTACACGCTGCAGCAGTTCACCAGCGAAGTGAGCAACCCGCCCCTCACCGCACTGGCGGACGGCGCGGACGGTGGTAACGGCGTATACGCCTACAGTGCCACCAACACGTTCCCGACCAGCAGTTACCAAGCCAGCAACTACTGGGTGGAGCCGCTGTTCCTGCGGTCGGACACCCTGTGGGAGGACTCTGCCACGCCGGCGATCGGGAACGCCGATGAGTCGAGGGCGGTCGTGCTCGGGGTCAAGTTCAGGTCAGCCACAGCAGGGGTGATCAGGGGGGTCCGTTTCTACAAGGGAACACAGAACACCGGGACGCATGTGGGCACTCTGTGGACCAGTGGCGGCACGCAGCTCGCGAGTGTGACGTTCTCGGGTGAGTCGGCGTCCGGATGGCAACAGGCATACTTCTCGACGCCTGTCTCGATCAATGCCAACACCACCTATATCGCTTCCTACCAGACGACAACGGGGCACTTCTCCTATACCCTGCGCGGGTTCTACAAGGCGCAAAGCAATTATCCGCTCACCGCGCTGGAGGGCGACGACTCGGGCGGCAACGGCGTGTACGTCTACAGCGCCACGAACACCTTCCCGAGCAACTCCTTCCAGGACACCAACTACTGGGTTGACGTATTGTTTGACAACGCATAAGCGGCACGCCAGCACGGTTGTCCCGAAAAACGTCAGGCTCTGGTTAGAGTGCCGGAAAAGGGCTATGGCGAAAGGGGACGGCCGTGCAGGCTGACGCAGTGGCTCTCGACATCGGCATGGTGCGTCATTCCACGCTGGTGGACTCCTCGGGACGGCGATACGTCGATTTCCGGCGCTCTCTCATCCCCCGGTGGGGAGTGGTGTGGACGACGCTGCTCGTAGGTCATGCGGCACTCCTGATCTCGGCCGCGCTCATCGCCTTTCTGGGACGCGACGTCGTCTCCGGATGGCCGGCCATGAGCGCGCTCGCCGTGGCGGGCGGGGCGATGCTCGGATTCTGGCTGCATTATCTGATGACATATCTGCACGAGGGCGCCCATTACAATCTGGCACCCACCCGCCGGGCCAGCGATGTGCTGACGAACATCTTCGTCGGCGTCTTCGTCGGCATGGACGTGAAGGCATACAGAAAGGTGCACTTCGAGCACCATCGGTATCTCGGCACCACCCGTGACCCGGAGCGCAGCTATTTCGCGCCGCTCAATCTGCGCTTTCTGACCGAGGCGGTCTCGGGCGTCCGGCTGATCCGCGCCCTGAAAGGCTACCGCGAGCTGGTGAAGCGCAAGTCACGCGCGGGGGACACCGGCGGTGGCTCCATGGACCTGGTGTTCCCTGTTTCCGTCGCGGTGAACGGGTCGATCGTCGGCTGCTCGCTCTGGTGCGGCGCCGTCGCCGTCGCAGCCGCCTGGACGCTGGGGCAACTCGTCTTCCTTCCGCTCCTCAACACCGTCCGGCAGGTGCTCGAGCACCGCAGCGAATTCGCCGACGACCGCGCGGACTACAGCAGCGTTCCGCACGGACCGGTGAACAGGCTTTTCGGCGGCGGCTTTTTCGCGGCCGTGTTCGGTGCGGCGGGCTTCAACCGCCATATGCTGCACCACTGGGATCCCAGCGTCTCCTTCACCAGGCTGAAGGACGTGGAACGGTTCCTCATGCAGACCGAGATCGCTCCGATAGTGCAGGGGCGGCAGACCACTTATTACCGCACCTGGCGGCAATTGGAACGGATATGAACGAGCACACGGTCCAGCGGCAAATCCCAGAGGCAGACAACATCGGCACGGTCACGCGGTGCCCGGCGTGCCAGGCACCCGGTGCCGTCCACTGGGCACGCGCCCGCGACGTCGAATACTGCACCTCCGACCAGGATTACGACTATTACCGCTGTGTACGATGCAGCGCCGTCTTCCTCGATCCCATGCCCGTCGACCGGCTCGCCCAGATCTACCCGGCGAACTATTACGCGTACGCGCCGGACGAGCGGTCGGTCATTCACCGGATCAAGGACCGGCTCGATGCCGTCCGGCTCCAGCGCATCCTGTCGATGATGTCCGGTGACGACCTCCAGGTTCTCGACGTGGGAGGCGGGGACGGCTGGCAGCTCGACGTGGTCCGCGCCATCGACCGGCGCGTCACGTTCACCCAGGTAGTCGATCTCGACCAGGACGCCCAGGCCAGGGCCGTGGCCCGAGGGCATGACTTCTTCTGCGGCCGTGTGGAGGACTTCGCCAGCGAGCGGCGCTTCGACCTCATCCTGCTCATCAACCTGATCGAGCACGTCAGCGACCCGGGCGAGGTGCTCAGCACGCTCCGCCGCCACCTCACGCCGCAGGGCGTCATCCTCATCAAGACCCCGAACATGGACAGCCTGGATGCGCGCCTGTTCAGGAACCGCAACTGGGGCGGATACCACTGCCCGCGGCATTGGGTGCTCTTCGATCGGAAGAACTTCACGAGGCTCGCCGGCCGGTGCGGATTCGCCGTGCGGAGATTCGCCTACACACAGGGCGCGCCGTTCTGGAGCACCAGCGTCCTCGCGGAGCTGGCCCGGCGCGGATGGGTGAAGGTCTCTGCGGAGCGCCCGATGACCCGGCACCCGCTCTATCCCGTCCTCGCCGCCGGCTTCGCCGGCCTGGACCTCGTCCGGACGCGGCTCGGTGGGCGGCCGTCCCAGATGTTCGTCGAGCTCGTCCCCACGTCTGCTCCCGCCACCTGACGTGACGGTCTCCGGGGGCGCTCGATGCCGAGCGCCCCCGGATTCGTGCTACTCCTGACCGCTGTCGTCCAGCGCCAGCCACCAGGGGTTCGCGCGGGCCCACTCGATCGTGCGCGCGATTCCCTCGCGAAGGCCGGTCGTGCTGCGCCAGCCGAGCACCTGGTAGGCCTTCGTGGTGTCGGGGATCCGCCGCTGCAGATCCTGGTACCGCCTGCCGAGGCGCTCCGCGGTGTCCACAGGGACGATCTCCGGCTCAGCGCCGGCGAGCTCGATGGCGAGGTGTACGGCCTCCTCCATCGTCGTCTCGTCCGAGCTGCCGATGTTGAAGCATTCGCCGTCGGACTTCTCGCTGGATCCGGCCGTCACCGTGGCGGTGATGGCGTCGTCGACGTAGGTGAAGCACCGGGTCTGCCCGCCGTCGTCGTAAAGGACGGGCGGAAGGTCGCGGAGCACCCGGTGGACCGTCCGGCTGATGACGAAGGCAGGCCGCTGGCGCGGGCCGTACACGTTGAAATAGCGCACGATCGTGGCCCGCAGGCCACGCTGCCTGATGAAGGCGAACGTCAGATGCTCGGCCAGCGCCTTGCTGGAGGAGTAGCTCCACCGGTCGATGGCGGTGCTGCCGAGCACGCGATCGTCGTCCTCCGCCCAGGGGACCGCGGGGTTCTTGCCGAACACCTCGCTCGTGCTGGCGACCACGGTCTTCGCTCCGGCCTGTTCGGCGAGATCGAGCACGTTCCTCGTTCCCGACAGGTTGATGTCGATGACGTCCAGCGGCTGGTCGAGGTAGCGGTCCACGCCCACCACGGCGGCGAGGTGGTACACGATGTCAACGTCTCGGGTGATGGCCTGGGAGAGCTGCGACCTGTCCCGGATGTCCCCCACGACATACCGGGCCGCGGCCGCGCCCGCCAGGTGCTCCGGCGGTACGGCGTGGTCGAAGACCGTCACGTCGTTGCCCTCTGTCACGAGCCGCTCGACGAGATGGCTCCCGACGAAACCGCCACCGCCTGTTACGACGACACGAGCCATGGCCTTACCGTCCGATCCCGCGATAGGCGAAGCCCAGCTCCCTCAGCCGGGCGATGGTCTCGGGCGGGAAGTAGGCGCGCCCGTCGATCACCGCGCAGGAGGGGGCCACCTTCTGGCGGAGTTCCGCGAAGTCCAGGTCCTCGAACTGCTTGTGCCAGGCGAGGACCGCCACGCAACCGGCGTCCTGTATCGCCTCCTCCAAAGAGCTCGACGGCCGCAGCCCGAAGGTCTTCTCGGCCTCGTCGTCGTCCACCAGGGGGTCGAAGAGGGCGACCTTCGCCCCTGCCTCCCGGAGAGCCGTGATGACGGGCTGGGTGGGCGTCGCGCGCAGGTCGCCCGTGTTGTTCTTGAAGGCCAGGCCCAGCACCGCGACCTTGGAATCGGCCAGGGTGCCGCCGAGCTTGGCCAGTTCGTCCGTGATGAGGTCGAAGGTGTAGCCGGGCATGCCGTCGTTGACTTCGCGCGCGGCGGGGATCGTGCGTAGTTCGAGTCCGCGGTCGCGGGCCGAGCGCCACACCATCCACGGGTCCTTGGTCAGGCACGAGCCGCCGACACCGACGCTGGGCAGGAGAATGTTGACGTTCCCGCGGCCCTTCTTGATGGAGTTCGCGGCCGAGATCACGTCGAGCACGTCGACGCCGAGCGAGTCGCACACCTTGGCGAGCTCGTTGGCCATCGCGATGTTGTGGTCGATCCACCAGTTGTCGGCGAGCTTGACCATCTCCGCCGTCTCCAGCGAGGCGCAGCGGATCACTTCGACGCCGAGGCTCTTCTGCCAGAAGGACGCTGCCGCCTCGGTGCTCTCCTCGCACCATCCGCCCACGACGATGGGGAAGCTGCGGAGCTCTCTGAGCGCGTTCCCCTCGGACAACCGCTCCGGGCAGAAGGCGAGGCCGAAGTCGGTCCCGCAGGTCAGTCCCGAGCGTTCGAGCAGCGGAACGACGAGCTCGCGGGTCATGCCCGCGGGGACGGTGCTCTTGAAGACCAGCAGCTGACCGGGGCGGATGTGCCTGCTCAAGTCGTCGCAGGCGCTTCTCAGCTGAAGATCCATCAGCGCGCCGTCGTCGCGGATCGGCGTCCCGACTGTGACGATGACGACGTCGGCGGCCGAGATCGCCGCGCAGTCCGTGGTGGCCTGGAACCGCGGTGTGGCGGCCCAGCGGGAGACGAGGTCGGGAAGTCCTGTTTCGCTGAACCGGCAGTGTCCGGCGCTCAACTCCTGGACCAGCGCGGCGTCGGTGTCCACGCCGATCACGTGAATGCCGTTGTCGGCGAGAGCCGCGGCTATGCAGGATCCGACATATCCCAGGCCGACCACACCGGCCGTGATGTGGTCCTGAGCGGGCAAGAAACGCACACTCACTCCATTCGAAGGATTCCATCGAGTCGGCGAGACCGGGTGCGGCCGGTCTCACGTTTTCCCGGCCCGCTGGTGCGAATTCATTCGGGCTCGGGTCCTGCTCTCCTTCTAATCTCCCGATGTCGGCGCCGACCGCGGCGGCGCGCCTCCCGGCCGATTCACGGGAGATAGCTTGGTCCGCCGGTGAAGATTTGCTGACGGAATGCGGCGACCCGGCCGGTTGTGCGGCCGTTAATGGGCGTTGCGGGCGGCGGTGCCCGCTCCGGTGCTCTGCCGGGGAAGCTCGTAATACGCGGAGGACCCGACGCGTTCGCGTACCACGTAGGTCGGGCGGCCCATTCCGCTGCCGTGAATGCGGCCGATGTATTCGCCCAGCACGCCGATGGAGATGAGCTGCGCCGCGGAGAACAGGGCGACCATCGATGCGACGGTGGTGAAGCCCGGCACCGCCGTACCTACTGTGGCGAACCGCCACAGAACCGCTCCCCCCAGCAGCAGACCGAGCGCGCCGACGAGGAAGCCCAGATAGCTCGCCACGCGGAGCGGCGCCGTGCTGTATCCCAGCACCATGTTGGCGGCATGCCGGAGCAGCAGGCGGAGTGAGTAGTTGGAGCGGCCGTGCTTGCGCTGGCTCATGTGCACGCGCACCGAGCCGACTCTGGTCGTGGCCCAGGACAGGGCCACATCGAGTGACGCGTGAGGTCCTGAAAGCTCCTCGAAGCCGTCACGGAGATGGGTCCTGAAGGCGCGGAAGGCGCTGATCTTGCGGGCGGCGCCTATGCCCAGCGCGGTGGACATGCCTGCCTTGACGGAGCGGGACGCCAGGCTTCTGAAGAACCCGTGCTCCTCCACATGCGGCACCCCGTAGACCAGGTCGAGGCGATCGCCCTCCAGCGCGGCCAGCAGACGCGGGACCTCCTCCGGCACGTGCTGCAGGTCGTCGTCCATCGTGACGACGACGTCGAACTCCGCTTCCCTGATCCCCGCGACCAGCGCGTTGTGCTGGCCGTAGTTGCGGGACAGATGGATCGCGCGCACGCCTTCCGCGTGCAGGGCGAGATCTGCCGCGGTCGTCCAGGTGTCGTCCGGACTCCCGTCCACGACCAGGATGACCTCGTGCGGGACGGCCAGGTCACGCAGAACCGATAGGAGCCTAGGGACCAGCAGGGGAAGAGTTCGCGCTGATCGGTAACACGGGATGACCACCGACACCGACATGAGTCCTCCGATTGCTTCCTGCGGCCGCGCCTCTGTGCTGCTCTCGCTGCCCCTGGGGAACTCCGCTCCCGTTGAACAGGCATATTCGGGACATCGGCTTTTCATTGCGGCTCTCGGGGGCCATCGCATCACACACCCGGCGACCGGCAGCATGACGGCCACGGCCTCTTGCGCTCTCCTTGGGCGGCTATTACCAGCCGTCGAGGAAGCACGTCGTGGAGGCCGTGGCCGTCGGGACCTGCTGGATGCCGGCGTCAGTCGGCGTAGAACACCACGTCGACCCAGTAGTTGCTCATCTTGAAGGACTGGTTCGGATATTTGTTGAGATCGGTGGTGTACCGGTACAACCCATTGCCCTGGGCACCGCTCGCGAGTGCGACGAGCGGGGAGTTGAGGTAATCGGTGGCGAAGTAGTTCTGGGTATAGGAGAAGTGTCCGGTTGGAACGTAGTTAGAGGCTATATAGGTGGTGTTGGCGTTGATGTGGACAGGTGTAGAGAACAGCACCTGTTGCCATCCTGATGCGGTCTCGTTGGTGAAGGTCGCCCGCGCGAGCAACTGCCCGCTGTTCGTCCAGAGGCTCGCGGTGTGCGTGCCCGTGTTCTGCGAGCCCTTGTAGAAGCGGATCCCCCTGATCGTGCCGCTCACTTCGGAGCTGAACCGTACGCCCACCACCAGTGGATCGGTGCCGGGGGCGTTCTCGACCGCCGGCACCGCCGTGCTCGGCCAGATGCTCGTCGGCGCGAACACCACGTCCACCCAGTAGTTGGACGACCGATAGGTGCTCGATGGGAAGGTGCTGCTCGCGTTGTACTTGTAGACGCCGTTGCCGCCCGACCCGGAGCTCGAAAGAGCGGTCAGCGGGGGGTTGGAATAGGTAGAGGTGAAGTAGTCGGTGTTGAGGGCGAACCGGCCGTTGGGCGCGAAGTAGGAAGCGACGTATGTGGTGCCGGGCGTCACCTGCACCGGCGTCGCGAATTTGACCGTCTGCCAGCCGCTTGCCGTCTCGTTGGTGAAGGTGGCCTGCGCCAGGAGCTGCCCTGTGCTGCTCCACAGGTTGCCGATGTGCGTGCCGGTGTTGAGCGAGCCCTTGTAGAACCTGATGCCGGAGATGGCGCCTTCCTGGCTGGCCTGGAACTTCACGCCGAGCTCGACAGACCTTGAGTCGGCGTACTGGACGACCGCGGGCACGGTGGTGTCGGGCCACAAGGTGCAGGGGCAGGCCACGGAGACCCGCACCGTGACCGACGTGGGTGTCGACTGGAGATTGCCGATGTCGTCGACCGCCCGGGCCATGATCGTCACTTGCCCCACGGTCTGCGGGATCCAGTTGTACTGCCAGTTCGTCAGGCCCGTGGCGGCATTCCAGGTGGAACCACCGTCGACCGAGACTTCGACACCCGCTACGACGCCGCCGCCCGTGTCGGAAGCCGTGCCCTTGATGGTGAAGGGCGTGCCTGTCTTCACCGAGGCGTTGGCCAGCGGAACGGTGATCGCCGAGGTGGGCGGCGCGGTGTCCGTGGACGGGATGGCCGGTACGAGGCCCGGCTGGAGCGTGGCCGGCTGCGCGTTCATGTCGGCGAAGAGATTGACGGTCGCCTGCTGCATGCGGATGTCCGTGGGCGTGCCGCTTCGATCATGGTTGCCGTCCAGACCCCACGGCCATTGGATGGTCCCCGCGCCGAAGACCAGCCCCCCGCCACTGCTCTGCCGGTAGAGCGTGAGATGGTGCGTGGCCGTGCCGGCGCCGTAGGTGCCGCCGAAGTCGAGCAGGACCTTGTTCGTGTAGCTCAACGTCGTTTCCGAGAACCGGGCGAGACCTGGGGGAGCGAAGCCGTTGTCAGGTGTGTTGTCCCACTCGAACCCGAGCGTTCCGGTGGGCAAGGTCGCGACCTGCCCGGGTGTGAGGTTGGCGATGGAGGTGTTGCGCCACAGCCGCATGGGCGCGTACGTGGCCGGGACGGTGATCGCGTCGTTGACGATGCCGTTGATGATGAAAAGGGTGCCGGTGAGCTGGTTCTGTGGTTTGCCGCCGTCCGACGGCGGTGAGAAACGTGGGTCCATCCAGGTCCCGGTCCACTGAGGACTGGGGTCGATCTTGGCGTTGGCGAGGGTCTCCTTGTAGCAGACCATCGTGCGGAAGGGGGTGTTCGAGCTGTCGATGCTGTTCTCCCAACGGGTCTTCCAGAAGACCTCGTTGGCGGAGAAGAAGGCCATGTTCACGCCGTCGTCGCGGGCCGCGGTGACGTTGTTCCGCATCTCGTTGGACCAGTACTCGTCATGCCCGACGGAGAGGAACAGGTCGTGCCCGAGGAGTGTGGAAGGCCGGGTCGTCGCATCGATGCTGGAGATGTAGCTGACGTCGTAGGCGTTGGCTTCCAGCCAGCGGACCATGGGGTATTCGGCGTTGTAGAAGAAGTTCGGTGGCCCGTTGGAGATCCCGCGCGTGGTGATCGGGCGGTTGTAGCTCACCTTGTAGGCGCGGTTGGCGGGCGAGCCGAAGTACAGGCTGTTTCCGCCGTACCTGTTGTACGCCTGCCAGGTCGTGTCGGAGGTCTTGAACACGACGTCCGACGCGCGGCCGTCGTCCCGGACGACGAAGAACATCTGACTTTCGCCCGCTGTGCCGTCCTCGCGGACCAGCTTCGCGAAGTAGACGCCCGAGACAGCGGTGGCCGGCACCGCCCACGAGGCGGACAGGTCCCAGTTGCCGCAGTCGACGAGTCCGGTCGATGCGTCGGTCAGGCAGGCCGGCTGCGTCTGCGGCAGGGCGGCCGATGGCTGCACCGTATCCACGTGCCGCGCGCCGTCCCCGCCGTAATAGCCGATCCGGTAGATGTCCAGGCGGTAGTCAGTGGCGGGAGTGTCCACCTTGAACTGAACGGTCTCCCCATGGTTGACGCTGATCTGGGTGGGATAGCCCTGAATGTCCGGGTCGCCGGCGCCGGCGACCTGCCACACGTCGTACGGAGTGCCAGGCAGGAGGTTCTCCTCACAGATGATCGAGCCTGGCGGGCACTCCTGCCGCGCACGCTTGGGCCGCGGGGCAAGCGCGGCGTTCGCGGGCCGCACTGATGCCGGGTGCATGGCGGTTCCTCCGCCTGCCGGGCCTGCGGAGGACGGCGACGTCCGCACCTCAGGAAATCGCTGCACCGCGACCTGGGTGGCAGTGAGCGTCCCGGATCGGCGCAGACCGTCGATCACCGTGCGCCAGCGGGTGGGCATGTCGGAGCGCGACCCGGCCGAGTCGTCCGCCCGCTGGATCGCCGCGGCCAGGTAGGCGCCCTCCGACACGGTGAGCTCTTGGACGTTCTTTCCGAAGAACTCCTGCGCGCCTGCCTGGATCCCCTCGGGCCCCCTGCCGAAGTCCAGCACATTGAGGTACTTCTCGAGCACCCACTCACTGGGCTTCGTCAGCTCGACCTTGGAGGTGACCAGGAGATCTCCGAGGCGCTGCAGGAAGTTGGGGTCCTGTGAACGCTGGTTGTGGACCATGCGCTGGGCGATCGCGGAGTCCTGGAGATTCTGCCTCGTGACGGCGAACCAGAACGCGCCGGCCAGCCGTTCCATCGTCACGTGCCGCTCCTGGGCGGACGCTCCCTCCTCGGCGGCGACCACCGCCTTGATCACATGATCCGGCACCTGCTTGAGCTTGACGGAACCAGATGCCCGGGCGTCGCCGGGAATGGGTGTCAAGGTCCAGGCGGTCCAGAGCAAGGCACCCAAGAAAGCGACGCTTCCGAGGACGACCAGCGCAACGCGTCGCCGCCGCCGTCCCGCCGTCTCCTTGCCGTCCAGCATGAAAAACCCCCACGAGTGCGTTTGCTGGTAAATGCAAAGCAAAGGCATATGTTTGCACCGTGGAGGCAGGGTACAGATGAATTCCGGTGCTGCCGTCGCATGGCTAGCAATGGCAGCACTAGATGGGGAATGTGCGTGTCGCGGGGGAGTACTGAAGATGTGCGGAGTATCGCTTCTGTCGTGGATCTGCATTTGTTAGCCCCGGCGTCGGCCGCTCGCTCATGACCTTGTTAGGGAATGGCAAGGACTTCGCCCGGCGCCAGGTCTCCAAACCCATCATGATCGTCGGCACGGTCAGACTTCGTTCATGGCAACATCCCAGGCGCAGGAAAGCAGCCAACCGATCCGGCTCCCCGGTCATGGGCGAGATCCCGTTCGCTCCCACTGGACGCGGCGCGTGTTCGCGTGGCTGCCGGGGGCGCTCACAGCCGGGTTCACCGCGGCCGTTCTGTATCGCTATGGCGTTTCCGGCTCGGACCTGGCGTTCTATGGCGCGTATCTGGTGCTCTGCCTCGTCCTGCCCGGCCTGCTGCTGATCCGTGCCCTCTATGGCGGCACGCGCACTCTGGCAGAGGAGCTGGCGCTCGGGCTGGCGCTCGGCCTCGCCGTGGAGCTCGGCGTCTACATTCCGGCCCGAGCGGCAGGATTGCCGCTGCTCGTCCTGGCGTGGCCGATCGCCACGTTCGCCGTCTTCCTCATCGTGCCGCGGCTCCGTGCGCACTGGAAGGCAGGCCCCCGGCCCGACGCGCCGGCCTGGTGGTCATGGGCGCTCGGGCTGATCGTCTGCTATCTGGTGGCCAAAAGCGCCTACAGCCACTTCCGCATCGGACCGCTGACCTGGCCGACACTGGTGCACTATTCCGATGACGCGCCCTTTCACCTCGGTCTGATCGGCGAGTTGAAGCACCACATGCCGCCGATGAGCGCCATAGTCGCCGGCGAACCGCTCTTCTATCACTGGTTCGTCTACGCGCACTGGGCCGCCGCCAGCTGGGTCAGCGGAGTGGAACCGCTGGTCCTGCTGCTTCGCCTGGGCGTGCTGCCCATGCTGGCCGCGTTCGTCGTCCTGGTCGCGATGCTCGCGCGGCGGGTGATGGACTCGTGGAAGGGCGCCGTCATCGCTGTGGTGGCCACGCTGGGCATAGGCGCTCCCCGCTTGTTCCTCGGCTCGTTCGGGGCGTTCACCTGGGGCGGGATCCACGATGCCGCATGGGGAAGCCCGACGTTCACCTTCGCGGCGCTGCTGTTCGTGCCGGCCGTTCTGCTCCTGGTCGATCTGCTCGGGGAGCGTACGCACGACCGCGCGGCATGGCTGCTCCTGGGCGTCTTCCTGATGGCGGTGATGGGTGCCAAGGCCACGTATCTGCCGATGCTGGTCGTGGGGCTGTTGGCGGTGGCGGCCGTCGAGGGATGGCGGCGGCGCCGGCTGCCCTGGCCGGCTCTCGCCGCCCTGCTGATGGTCGGGCTGTGTCTGCTCTTCGCGCAGTTCGTGCTCTTCGGCGGTCTGCGGCAGGGGCTGCTCATCGCGCCGTTCTCCGACATGGGCACGATCTGGCAGTACCTGACCGGCGCCTCGGTGGACATCAGCCCGCCGCTGATGTCGTTGGTCGGCGTTTCGGCGATGTACCTGCTGGCGTGGGCCGTCACCTGGAGCCCGGTCCTCGGAATGCTGAGCCGGCCGAGGCTGATCGTCCGCTCCGACGTGCTGCTCATGCTCGGGATGGCCGCCGCGGGGCTCGGCGCGACGATCGTGTTCGACCATCCGGGCAGGAGCCAGGCCTACTTCCTGTGGGGTTCCCATCCCTACCTCGCGATCATCGCGGTGTTCGGCGTCCTCGTCGTCCTGCGGCAAGCGCGGGTGCCGCGCGCCCTGACCTGGCGGGCGATCGGGGTCGGGCTGGTCGCCGCCTATGCGATTCCCATCCTGTACGGCGTCCGCCCACCACTCCATCCCGGCCAGCCGGAAATCGCCCTTTACCTGCCGTACGTCACCTTGGCGGTCATCGTCGGCCTGGGGATCACCGCAGTGGTCGCGACGAGGTCGGGGCTGCGGGGGTGGGCCTTCCTGATCGCCGCACTGGCTGTCATCGGCCTGCCCGCCGCCCACCACGTCCGCGTTTTCACTGTCCTGTCACGCGGCGACGGGGAGCCGTCCACCTCGGCGGCCCCGGCGTCGGCGATCCCGCAGGGTGTGCTCCCGGTCGCCCGATGGGTGCGAGACCACTCGGCCCCTGACGATCTGGTCGCCACGAACGTGCACTGCCGCTGGGGCTTCGAGAACCCATGCGACAGCCGCCAGTTCTGGCTGTCGGCGCTGGCAGAGCGCCGCATGCTCCTCGAAGGGTGGGCCTTCACGGCCAAGAACGCGGACGGCTGGGAACCGGGGCGCATGGAGCAGCACCAGCCGTTCTGGGATCGGCCTCGATTCGAGGCGAACGAAGCGGCCTTCCTGTCGCCGTCGCCTGCCACGATCCAGCGGTTGCGAGAGGGATACGGCGTTCGCTGGCTCCTCGTGGACGAACGCCGTCTTCCTGCGGGCTCCCAGCTCGGAAAGTTCGCCGAACTGCAGTACCGCGAGGGTGACTATGCCGCTTACCGGCTCCCCTCGCCCGATGAGGCGGTCGTGGCCCGGTAACTCGCGGGCGGGACGGAAATCACAGGCGCTCCCCGAGGAATTCTCGGGGAGCGCCTGTTTCGCTGGTCGCTACAGGTGTTCGACGTTGGGGCCGTGGCAGCGGTAGCGGGTGTCGAAGACGAAGGAGCTCTCCTTTTCGACCAGGTCGTAGTCGAAGTGGTCGTGGTCGGTGAGGAGCGCTACGGCGTCGGCGGATGCCAGCTCCTGTCGAGTGGCCTCCACGATCTCGATGCCGGGCGGGAGCTGGTAGTCGCCGATGTGCGGGTCGGCGGCGCGGACGTCGGCGCCGAGCTTGACCAGCGATCTGGCGATGTGGATGGCGGGCGATTCGCGGCAGTCGCCGACGTTCTTCTTGTAGGCGAGGCCCAGCAGGAGCACCCGGCTGCCGTTGATGGGTTTGGCGCGCTCGTTGAGCGCCAGGGCGAGGCGGTGCACGACCTGGTCGGGCATGCTGTTGTTGATGTCGTTGGCGAGCTCGACGAATCGGAAGTTGTGTCCGACGCCACGCTTGACGGCCCACGACAGGTAAGACGGGTCGATGGGCAGGCAGTGGCCGCCGACGCCGGGGCCCGGGGTGAAGCGCATGTAGCCGAAGGGTTTGGTGGCGGCGGCGTCGATCGCTTCCCAGGCGTCGATGCCGAGCTGGTGGGCGAAGATGGCCAGCTCGTTGATCAGGGCGATGTTGACGTGCCTGAAGGTGTTCTCCAGGAGCTTGCAGAGCTCGGCCGTCTGAAGCGAGGACACGGGGACCACCCGTTCCACGAGTTTCTGGTAGAACGCCTGGATTCGTGCCAGCGAGGGCTCATCGATGCCCGAGACGACCTTGGGAGTGTTCTCCAACTGCCACCGGCCGTTGCCCGGGTCTATGCGTTCGGGGCTGTAGCCCAGGTGGAAGTCCGCGGCAGCGCGCAGCCCGGAGCCCTCCTCCAGCAGCGGCAGCAGGTATTCCTGCGTGGTGCCTGGATAGGTCGTGGACTCCAGGATCACGGTGGCGCCCGGCCGTACCAAAGGTGCGATGGAACGGCCTGCCGAGGCGATGTGACGTAGATCGGGGGCTCCGTCGCAGAGCGGTGTCGGCACGGTGATCAAGCAGATGTCGAACGCCTCGGCGTCCGCGTAGTCGTCGCTGGCCAGGTAGCGGCCGGTACGCAGGGCGTCGGCGAGCTGTTCGTCGCTGATGTCCTCGACGAAGGATTCGGCGGCGTTGAGCCGCTTGACGCGCCACGGGTCCACGTCGAGCCCTACGACGTCGAACCCTGCTTCGACCGCTCGCATCGCCAGCGGCAGGCCGACATAGCCTTGGCCGACGACGACTAGCTTCTCTCCCATTTCTGAACCCCTGTCACTTGGAGGCGGAATGCGGCCGTCCAGTTGGCGCCGCGGATGAGGTGAAGTCTTCGATCGGAGGTGTGAGCACCGACCGGTCGCGGACGGGCTTCCTGTCCGGCGGATTCAGCTGCCGGTGATTGGCGAGGGGTGTCAGGCAGGCCGGGGACGGCCCACATGGGGGCTTTCGGCAGAGTCATGCGGCTGACCGTTCCGATAGGCGAAAAGGAGGACCGCGCCCAAGAGCGGCCACATTCACACGGTTACTTCATGTTACGTTGGGTGATCATTCGGTCACCGGAACCGTCGACGGCGTGTCCTGGTGACGCGCGTCCCGTCACAGGACAGCCGACGCGACACGCCCCGACCGCTCAGCGTGGAAGCACCAGGCGATGATTACCGTGGGTATATGCGTGATTCCCCAGGGCGATCTCGCGACCAAGAGGATTCACTGAAAGGTCCTGTAGTGCAGCCAGAAAATGGATCCGGCCGTCGGCGCATCGCCCTGCTCATCGGGCAGATGGGATTCGGCGGCACCGAGACGCAGGTGTCGCTCCTGGCGAGGGAACTGCACAGCAGGGGCTTCGCCGTCGACGTGCTCCTCCTGTCCAAGGGAGGCGTGCACGAGCCGATCCTGCGCGCCGCCGGGATCGGCGTCCACCATCTCGGCTTCTCGCGGCGGCCGTCGGGCCGGGCCGCGGTGATCAAGAACCTGGCGGCCTTCGCCCGCCTGGTGTCGCTGCTGCGCCGGCTCCGGCCCGACGTACTGCACGCGTTCCTCCTGGAGAGCTATCTGCTCGGGGCGCCCGCCGCGCGGCTGGCCAGGGTGCCGGTCATGATCGCCGGACGGCGTGGGCTGACCGACCTCAGACATGTCAGGCGTACACCGCGGTGGCGGTTGATGCTCGGTGGCGCGTTGAGACCGATCATCGATCATGTGGTCGCCAACGCGGTCGCCGTGGCAGAGGACGCCAGGACCGTCATCGGCTTTCCGTCGCACAAGCTCAGCGTCATCTACAACGGCCTGCCGGACTCGGCTTTCGACACCGTCGCCCCGGAGGCCATCGACACCGAGCTGCCGGTGGTGGTGTGCCTGGCCCGCATGCGCTCGGTGAAGGGCCAGAGCTTTCTGCTCGACGCCGGCGTCCTGCTCGCCGCGCAGGGCACGCCCTGCACGCTGGTGCTGGTCGGCGACGGCCCGGAGGAGGACAGGCTCAAGGAGCACGCGAGCGGCCTGGACGTGGACGTGCGGTTCGTGGGGCCGGCGAAGGACCCCAGGGGATGGCTGACCCGTGCCGATGTGGTCGTGCTCCCCTCGATCTCGGAGGGGCTGAGCAACGCCGTCATGGAGGCGATGGCGCAGGGCCGGCCCATCGTGGCCACGGCCGTCGGCGGGACGCCGGAGCTCCTCGAAGACCGTGGTGTGCTCGTCCCTCCTGCGGATCCGGCGGCGCTCTGCCAGGGCGTCACCCGTCTCCTGCAAGATCCGGAACTCGCCGCTCACTTGGGCGCCGCGGCCCGTTCCTGGGCTCTCAAGCATCTCGATGTGACGACCATGGCCGAGGAGCATGTCAGGCTCTACCACCGCCTCGTGGCGGAACGATGCGCCAGACGACGGCCATGACGTCGGCCGCGGGCGTGGTCTTCCGCACCCTCGTGACGCGCGCGATCCGACTGGGCATGAGCATGGTCACCGGCATGCTGATCGCCCGCATCCTCCAGCCGGAGGGGAGGGGCGTCTACGCGGTGATCACCACGGTGGCGAGCGCCACCATCATCGTGGGCCATCTCTCACTGGAGAAATCCCAGCTCGCTCTGTGGTCCGACCGGTCGCGGCATCGATCGCTGACGACGAACGGCGCGATCCTGGGACTGGTCGCGGGTGCCGTCGCCGCGCTGGGAGCGATCCTGCTGGTGCCCATGGCCGGCTGGCCCGGAGATCTCTGGCTGTGGGCACTGGCTCTGTCGGCCGTGCCGTTCGGCGCCGCTGCGATCAACCTCAACAACATCCTCATGTTGCAGTCTCGGATGGACCTGCTCAACCGCAAGACGGTCTGCTGCGCGTTCGTGCAGTGTCTGCCGATCCTGGCGCTCGCCGCTCTCGGCCACGTGACCATCATGAACGTGGTCATCTGCTGGGCGGCGGCGGTCTCACTGCCGTTCTTCCTCGCGGCGCGCGCACTACGGCCGATCTCGCTCCGCTGGGACAGCGATCTCGTACGACGCCAGCTCGGTCTCTCCAGCAGATATCACGTCGGCTGGGTGGCCATGTATCTCATCGTCAACACCGTCGACGTCGTGCTCCTCAACGCCATGGACTCCGCGGCGACGGTCGGCATCTACGCCGTCGCGGTCACCCTCATCACGCTCACCCGCATCCCGGGCGAAACGATCAGCCAGGTGGTCCTCCCCGAGCAGGCCGCCAGCGACGTGGACGACGCCAAGCACCTCACTGCCAGGGCACTCCGGCTCAACCTGCTGGTGTCGTCCGTCGTCGTCGCGGGCTTCGCCGGGGGTGTCTCGCCCTGGCTGGTGCCCCTGGTTTACGGCCAGTCATTCGTCGGCAGCGTCGCACCGCTGATCGCGCTCGCACCTGGGACGATCGCCCTGATGATGGTCCGGCCGCTGGAGCAGCATCTCGTACGGCTCGACCGGCCGATGACGATGACCATGGTCTCGATCACCGCGCTGATCGCCAACATCCTGCTCAACCTGGCCATGATTCCCCTCTGGGGCGCGGTGGGCGCGGCCCTCGCGTCGACCGTCACCTACATCCTCATGGCCGTCCTGCAGGCGTCCCGCTTCATCAGGTCGACGGGGCTGACGGTGAGAGAGCTGATCCCAGGGGCGGCCGACCTGCGGTCCCTGCTCCGGCCGTTCATCGCCAAGTTTCGCCGCAGCGTGGCAATACCTTAACCAAAATCGCGCGCGAATCAGACCGTGGAATTCCGGCCGGCCACAGCCCGCTTGTTATTCTCGCTGCATGCCGGGAATATGCATTATCTCCATTGATACGGAGCTCGCGTGGGGCACAAATGCCGAGGACCTGCCGGCGCTGTCCCGAATTTTCGACGATGAGCCGCGGATCATGCGCCGGCTGGTCGATCTCTTCGACGCCTATCATGTGCCGGCCACGTGGGCCGTGGTCGGTCAGATGCTCGTGCGGCAGGCAGAGGGCAACGGCCGCGTCCGTACGCCGGAGCGTTGGTACGAGGCGCCGTACCTGCTGGACTGGCTCGGTGGCGCGCGGGTCCAGCACGAGATCGGGACCCACACCTTCACGCACGTCTACGCACACGACCCGGCCACCACGCGCGAGGTCTGGGTGCGAGAGCTGACGGCCGCCGCGGAAGTGAGCAGACAGTTCGGCATTCCGATGCGCTCCATTGTTTACCCGCGGAATCAGGTGGCCTATCTCGACACGCTCCCGGACTTCGGGATAATCGCCTATCGGGGAGTGGAGCAGAACTGGTACGGAAACCGGCTCGGCGCCCTGCATTTCCTGGACCGTGCCATTGCCGTCACCGCGCCCACCTACGCGCCGCACACGTTGCGTACGGGCGAGCACTTCGTCAACCTGCCCGCGTCGCAGTTCCTCATCGGCAGCAACGGGCCCCGGAAGCTGATTCCCTACTCGTCCAGGGTCAGGCAGGCCCGGCTCGGCCTCGACCAGGCAGGTCGCCGGGGGGAGATCTACCACCTGTGGTTCCACCCGTTCAATCTGGGCGGGGACCCCCGGATGCTCGACACCTTCGAGCGCATCCTGCGTCACATCGCTCTGCGTCGTGACAGGGGAGCGCTGACCGTCATGACCATGGCGCAGGCCGCCGACCACATCCTGGCGAGCGCCGACGCTCCTGGAGCGAGCCGGTGAGCGGCATCGTGATCCTGGCGGCACGGAGCCGGACGTCGTATCTGCTGATCAACCACTTGGCGGCACGCTTCGACGTGTCGGCGGTCGTCTTCGAGCGAGCGCGACAGGGAAAGCTGCTGCGGCACCGGCTGCGGAAGCTCGGTCTCCAGGCCGTCGCCGGCCAGCTCGCGTTTCTGGGCTACGACCGGCTGGTGATCCGGCCGCGATCGCGGGCACGCATCGCGGATCTGCTCACCGGCCATGACTGCCGCCCGCCCGACAGCCGGCTCGACGTGCTGGACGTGGATTCGGTGAACGGCGCCGAGGTCGCCGACGTGCTGAGGGAGAAAGGCCCCGGCGCGGTGGTGGTCTCGGGCACGGGCATCATCGGACGACGGATCCTCGAGTGCGCTCCTGCTTTCGTCAACATCCACGTCGGGATCACACCGCGGTACAGGGGAGTGCACGGCGGTTTCTGGGCGCTGTACGAGGGCCGCCCCGAACTCGTCGGGACCACCATTCACCTCGTCGATCCCGGTGTGGACACCGGTGGGATCCTGGCGCAGAAGAGCATCGCCGTCGATCCGTTCACCGACACCTACCGCACACTGCCGGTGAAACAGTATCTGGGCGCCCTCGACTCCATGGCGGAGGCCGTTCAAGGGGTGCTGGACGGTCGCGCGCGACCCTACCGGCGTACGGATCTCGACAGCATGCAGTGGTATTCGCCGACCCCTTCTCGGTATGTGCGCTTCCTGCGCGAGATGAGAAAGCTGCGGCGGGCGTACGGCCGACCGGCGGCCCGGTGACCCTCGTGGTCACCGGAGGCCTCAGCCGAGGTGGACTTTCTCGGGATCCGGCTCTGCCGGAACGGCCGGGGTACGCGGGATCCGGCTCCAAGCCACCGCGGCGAGCAGGCTGGTGATCAGGACGATGGGAATGCGCTGCCGGAAGATCAGGCCGATGTTCGACATGGTCGTGGCATAGGCGATGGTGCCGGGCACGATGAAGAGCAGGAGGAGAAGCAGCATCCTCCGGTCGTGCCGCCAGAGCCGGGCGGCGCCGCGGACCGCGGCATAGAGGATGAGATACCAGACGACTACGTCGATCTTCCCCAGCTGCAGAGTGAGGCTGCCCGGACTCCATGGAAACGGCGCCAGGAGGGTGTAGAGCACCTTCGGCCCGAAGGCCCCCCATGCGTCGCCGCTGTCGTCGAACGCGACACCGGAGGCTCCTTCGGCGTTGTAGTTGCGGACGGTGGCGGACTGACCTCGGTCCAACTGCTGCTGCATCTGATCGAGGGGCGTGCTGTCGTAGACGCCGCCGACGAACAGCATGGCGCACGCCAGCCCCCCGGCGAGGCAGAGCAGCTTGCCGACGGAGAAGTTCGACTTGGCGACCACCGCGGCGAAGATCAGCGGCACGACGCACATGAACACCATGTAAGGACGGACATACCACAGGCACCACAACAGTGGGATTGCCATGATCATCCTGCTCACACGGAAGCGCCTCGTGAGAGAGGCGCCGAGTCCGACACAGGCCACCACGAGCAGGGCGTTGAACCCGTCCTTGAAGGTGTCCGACGTGTGCAGCACGAACGCGGGCATGAAGGCGATCAGGACGAGCAGCCGGAATGACGCGCGCGCATCCGCGCCGACGAGCCTGGCGAACTTGTAGATCACGATGCACAGAGTGCAGGCGAGGAGCGCCACGACGGCGGTGCAGGCCAGCGGCGCCGGGCCGCCGCACAGGTACATGACCAGTGCGAAAACGTTGCACGGCACCGCGACGGAGTAGAGATAGCTCAGATCATCGGCGGTGACGAACTGGAAACCGTGGAGCTGCCAGTAGGTGACGATATCCGCGGCCCGGCTCTCGTAGTTGAGGTTGTCGCCGCCGTATTCGATGACACCCGCCCGTATCACCAGGACGTGGACGAGGAGTCGCAGCGCGAACGCGGCAAGAAGGACCGGTAGCGCCTGGCGGGCCACCGTCCTTTCCATGGTGCCGTTGACCAGCAGAACAAGTGTCACGACCGCGGCAGTGACGATGAGATATTCCATGGAAAGCGACCTTCAGTCTTCCTGAGCACCACGCTGCAACGCCCAGCGCCGGAACCAGATCATCGACAAAGCGACTATGAGACCAAGACGCTAGCGTCGAGGCCGGTGTGACACCGCTTCCCGGGCGCGGCCATGGTCGGCTGATTGCCTGACCTTGCGGATTCTTTCCGGCAAGTCGGCTTTTCCGTGGCCGCCGCGTCCTCTTAGGAAAGGTAAGCCGCGACTCCCGACGATCACGCCCAGGTAGGGAGCGAGAAAACATTTCACAACTCACCGCGACGGCGTGAGCGGAACTGGCTGATTCCCTAGCTAGCTTCGCGGATGTGAGCCAGGTCCGTCACCGAGGAGCCGCATGAAGCCGGACAGTCGGATTCGCGTCATGGAGATCATCGCCAGGATGAACGTCGGTGGTCCCGCTACTCAGGTGCTGGGACTTACCGAACGGCTGAACCCGGCGGAGTTCAGCCATCGGCTCTACACGGGCCACGTCGACGACGAGGAGGGTGACCACCTGGGGCTGAGGCGCTCGAGCGTGCAGGTCCAGCGGGTTCCCGGGCTCGGCCGTTCCGTCCGGCCCTTCGACGATGGCCGCGCTCTCATCCAGCTGATTTCCGCCATGCGCTCCTTCCGCCCGCATATCGTGCACACGCGTACCGCCAAAGCCGGCGCGTTGGGGCGGATAGCCGCGAAGCTTTCGGGCATCGGGGCCGCGAAGGTTCACGTCTTCCACGGCCACCTGCTCAACGGCTACTTCACCGGGGCGAAACGCGCGCTCTATGTGCGTTCGGAGCGCGTCCTGGCGACCATGGCGGACCGCCTGGTGACGGTGGGGGCCGAGGTCCGCGACGACCTGATCCGTGCAGGGATCGGGCGTCCTGAGCAGTACGTCGTGATCCCACCCGGCGTCCGGCTGGGCCCGGTGCCGGATCGCGCGTCCGCCCGCAGGGCTCTCGACCTCCCGCAGGGCGCACCCCTGGTGGCGTACGTCGGCCGGCTCACTCAGGTCAAGCGGCCCGATCGGTTCATCGCCACGGCGAAGAAGATCCTGGCCCGGATACCGGACTGCCACTTCGTCATCTGCGGTGGCGGGGAGCTCCTCGCCCAGGTGGAGCAGGAGATCGCGCCGGTACGGCCGGCCTTCCACCTGGTCGGCTGGCGCAAGGACGTGGAGACGGTCTACTCGGCGGCCGACGTGGTCATGCTGACCTCCGACAACGAGGGAACCCCGCTCACGCTCATCGAGGCCCAGATGGCCGGCACTCCCGTGGTCTCGACGCGCGTGGGCAGCGTGGCCGAGGTCGTACAGGACGGACACACCGGGCTGCTCTCCTCAGCCGATCCGGCTGAGCTGGCCGAACGCGCTGTGCGAATCCTCTCGGACCCCCCTCTCGCGCGCCGGCTGGGCGAAGCGGCGCGCAGTTGGTCAACCGCCTCGTTCGACGTGGACCGCCTCGTCGCGGACACCGAGGCCCTATACCGATCACTGGGCGAGCCGCGCCGGGATCGTCGTGTCACCACAGGAGGGATCAACAGGTGAATGTACTCGTAACCGGCGGGGCCGGCTTCATCGGCGCGAACCTGTGCCGGGCGCTCGTCGCGCGGCCCGAGATCGACAACGTCACGGTGCTGGACGATCTGAGCAGTGGAGATCTCGCCAACCTCGACGGTGTCGGCGTGCGATTCGTCCACGGCAGCATCCTGGACGCCGATCTGCTGGCCGAGCTCGTCCCGGACGCCACGACCGTCATCCACCTCGCGGCGCGCCCATCGGTGCCCAGGTCGCTGGCGGACCCGCTGGCCACGCACGACATCAACGCCACGGGGACGCTACGCGTCCTCGAGGCGTGCCGGGCGACGAAGCCACACGTGATCCTCGCGTCGTCGTCCTCTGTCTACGGCAACAGCGCCGAGGCGTACAAGCATGAGGACCTGCCGACCAGGCCGCTCAGTCCGTACGGAGTGAGCAAGCTGGCCACGGAGGGGTACGCGCTCGCCTACGCCGCCAGCTTCGGCCTGCCCGTCCTGCCCTTCCGCTTCTTCAACGTGTACGGCCCGCTTCAGCCCGCCAACCACGCCTACGCGGCCGTCATCCCGGCCTTCGTGTCCAAGGCGTTGGAAGGAGCTCCGGTGCTGATCTACGGTGACGGGCTGCAGGCACGTGACTTCACCTACGTGGGGACGGTCACGGAGGTCGTCTGCGCCGCCGTCGCCCGCCGCGTGACGAGCGGGAAGCCGGTCAATCTCGCATTCGGCACCCGCACGTCCCTGCTGGAGCTGAAGGAGATCCTCGCCTCGGTGCTCGGCAAGCCCATCGAGGCCGAGTTCCGCCCGCCGCGGGCAGGCGACATCCGGGAGTCCCAGGCGTCACCGCAGCTGATCAAGGAGCTCTTCCCCGGCGTGGAAGCGATGTCCGTCGAGGACGGGCTGCGCCAGACAGTGGCCTGGTTCCAGGCCGCGATGGCGACGAGCGCCGCCGTACCCGCCTGAGCCGCTGTCATCTCCGGCACCAGAATGCGTTAGCGAGGAAAATCTGTGAGTAAAGCACCGCAGTCCACATATCTCATAACCGGCGGCAGCGGGTTCATCGGGTCTCACCTGACCGACGCCTTGATCGCCCGCGGTGACTCCGTCGTCGTTCTCGACAACCTCTCGACCGGAAGGCTCGCCAACCTGCGGCCGCACCCGAACCTGCGCTTCGTCCAGGGCTCCATCCTGGACGAGCTGATCGTCGACGAGCTCGTCCACCAATGCGACGTCGTCGTCCATCTCGCCGCGGCCGTCGGCGTCAAGCTGATCGTCGAGCAGCCGCTCAGGTCCCTGACGACCAACATCCGCGGTTCGGAGATCGTCATCGAGGCCGCGCACCGGTACAGGAAGAAGCTCCTGGTCGCCAGCACGAGCGAGATCTACGGAAAGAACTCGGCTGGACCGCTCCAAGAGGACGCCGACCGCATCCTCGGCAGCACCGCCGTCGTCCGCTGGGCCTACAGCACGGCCAAATCCGTGGACGAGATCCTGGCCAACGCCTACCACAGGGAACGTGGCCTGCCGGCGATCGTCGTCAGGCTCTTCAACACCGTGGGTCCGCGGCAGAGCCCGGCGTACGGCATGGTGATTCCTCGCCTGGTACGGCAGGCCCTGGCGGGCGACCCGCTCACCGTCTTCGGCGACGGCACTCAGACCCGCTGCTTCGCGCATGTGGCCGACGTGATCGACGCTCTGGTCCGGCTCCTCGACAACGAGGCGGCGGTCGGGCAGACCTTCAACATCGGCTCGGCCGCCGAGGTGAGCATCCTGGAGCTGGCCAAGCTGATCGTCGAGCTCACCGGCTCCACGTCGGGGATCGAACTGATCCCCTATCACGAGGCGTACCGGCACGGCTTCGAGGACATGACCCGCAGGGTCCCGGACACCACCAAGATCCGTGAGCTCACCGGATGGGCTCCACGGAACACGCTCGACGAGATACTCAGCGAGATCGTCCAGGAGGCCCGCGAGGAGCTCGCGGCGACCATGCGGTGAGCGGAACGGTGACCTGGGCCGCCGGCGCGGCGGCCTGCGTGCTCAGCGCTTCGGCGGCCATCCCGTTGAAGCGCCTGGCGTCGCGGTGGGGCCTCACGGACCGGCCCGGCGGGCACAAGTCGCACGCCCGGCCCACCCCGTACCTGGGTGGCATGGCGATCCTGCTGGGCACGGTCCTGATCACGGTCGCCGTCACGGGCCTCGCGGACTGGCGGCTCACCGCCATCCTGCTGGCCGGCTCGGCGCTGGCCATGCTCGGGCTCATCGACGACATCGGGGCGCTGCCGGCCATCACGAGGCTGGTCGTGGAGACGGTGGTGACCACGGCGGTCGTGCTCGCCGGAATCAGGCTCACCGTAACAGGGGGATGGCTGGACGTCCCGATCACGGTGATCTGGATCGTCGTGATGACCAACTCCTTCAATCTCCTGGACAACATGGACGGTTCGCTGGGAACGGTCACCACCGTCACCGCCGCCTTCCTGGCCGCCATGGCACTGCTGCAGGCGCGGCCGGCCCTGGGGATCTTCCTGGTGGTGCTCGCCGGCGCCGCGCTCGGTTTCCTCGTGCACAACTGGCCGCCCGCGAGGATGTTCATGGGCGACTCGGGCTCGCTGTTCATCGGCTTCGTGCTCGCCTGCTCCGCGGTCGTGCTGGTCGCCGGGAGGGGGCCTGACACGATGGCGGGAGGGCTGCTCCTGTTCACCTTCGTGGCGACGGTCGACACCGGCGTCGTCGTCCTGTCCCGGCTGCGGGCGGGCCGGCCGCCGCTGGCCGGTGGCACCGACCACGTGTCGCACCGGCTGCGCAAACTGGGCCTCGACACGCGCCTGGTCGCTGTCACGCTGGGCCTCGTCGCCGCAGTGAGCTGCGCGCTGTGCATGGCGATGATCGTGGGCTGGCTGCCGCCGCTCGCCACGGCGCTGGCCGCAGGAGGGACCGCGATCGCCTGCGTCCTTCTGCTGCAGGGCGTGAACGTCTACCCGCCACACCGCTCACTCGAGAAACCTCCACGAATCCGCGAAAGGCGGCGATGACCAGTTGGACCTGCTCTACTTCATAAGACTGGCGCGTAAGAACTGGGTGCTCATCCTGCTGTCGCTGATCATCTCGGTGGGCGCCTCGCTGGTGGTGACCGCCAACATGCCGCCCAAGTACGTGGCCACGATCACCATGCTGTTCTCCAGCTTCGACAAGCGGGGCGCCTTCTCGCCTGCCTACCAGGTGGACACCCTGTCGCAGGGCGCGCAGTCCTACGCCAAGCTGCTGACGAGCCGGCGCATGGTCAGCCAGATCACGACGGCCGAGGACGTTCCGCACCTGCAGCAGAGCATCACCGCGGAGGTCGTGCCGGGGACGGTGCTGCTGCGTGCGATGGTCAGCGATCAGAACCCCGCGCGCGCCGCCTCGCTGGCCAACGCCCTGGGAGCCAAGTTCGCGATCCTCGTCGACCAGATCGAGCGGCCGACGCCCACCAGCCGGCCGACGGTCAAGGTCACCATCGTGGACCAGGCAGAGGTCCCCAAGGCGCCCGTCAGCCCCGTGCCATTGGTGAACCTCCTGGTCGCCCTGCTGATCGCGCTGGTCGTCGCGTTCAGCTCGCTCATCCTGCGCGACCGGCTGGACACCACCATCAAGAGCCCCAACGAGCTGCAGCACAACTCCAACAGCTCGACGCTGGGCATCATCGGCTACGAGCGCGCGGCCCGCCGTAACCCGCTGATCCTGCGGCCGCACGGGCGGTCCAGCAGAGCCGAGGCGTTCCGCTCCCTCCGCACCAACCTGCAGTTCATCGGGATCGACAAGCAGCCCAAGTCGCTGGTGATCACCAGCTGCCTGCCGAACGAGGGCAAGTCCTCGACCTGCTCCAACCTCGCCATCACGCTCACGCAGGCGGGCTGGCGGGTCCTGCTCGTGGACGCCGACCTGCGCCGTCCGCGCCTGCCCGACTACTTCGGGATCGAGGGCGCGGTCGGTCTGACGGACGTGCTCATCGGCAAGGCGCGGCTGAGCGAGGTGATCCAGACGTGGGGCGAGCCGCGGCTCTCCGTGCTGCCCAGCGGCCAGATCCCGCCCAACCCGAGCGAGCTGCTCGGCTCCCGCATGATGCGCCAGCTGCTCGACCAGCTCACCGACAAGTACGACATCGTGATCATCGATGCGCCGCCGCTGCTGCCCGTCACCGACGCCGCCACCCTTGCGGCGGTCTGCGACGGCGTGATGCTCGTCGCCAAGTACGGCAAGACGCGGCAGGAGCACATCCAGCGTGCCGTGGAGCAACTGACGTCGGTCAAGGCCAGGATCGTCGGCACCGTGCTCAACTTCGTCCCGGCCAAGGCGAGCAAGTACGGCGGCTACGGCTACGGCTACGGCTATTACGAGTCGGAGTCGGCCAAGGAAGAGGCCAAGGACACCGTCATGACGCCGACGGCGGTCTGAGCAGTTCCAGCGGGACGGAGAGCGCCTTGGCGATTCTCCGTCCCGCCGCCTTGTGCGCCCAGATCCAGCGCCCCATGGGGTCGGGGATGTCCGGCCGCTCCACCTGGACCAGGCCACGCAGCGCCTGCGCCTGCTCGACCAGCGCGTGTGCCCGACGTACGGCATCCCGGTGACGCGTGATCTCCTCGCGCTCCGCCGCCGCGGCGAGGGCGCCGAACTCGACCATCGTGAAGACGCGGGGCGCGGCCTGCAGGTGCGTCGTCACCGCCGCCGCCCGGTGCTCTCTGGCGGCGGCCAGCACCAGATCGGCGCCGGCCAGCAACTCCGCGGTCAGCGGCCGCGAGGCGAATCCGTCCGGATCACCGCCGAGACGTATCAGGACCTGCCGGGCTTTCTCGGCCATCGCCACGCCGGGCTCGGCGTGGGTGCCCGCGCTCGTCACCACGAACGGCGGGCCGAGGACCGACCGGGTCAGCCGCTCGGCCAGCGGAGAGCGGCACATGTTGCCCGTGCACACGAACAGGATGTGAAAGCGGGGCTCCCCTGACGTCATGAGCGTGACGATAGGTGGAGCCGGCCCGGCGGCCGGTCGCGGCGCACCGGGCTTTACCTCTTCTATCGCTCGGTGTCAGGAACCACCGGGACGCAGGGCCCGCGGTCCTCGGTGACCCTCGTCTGCTGCGGGCGGGCCAGCGGCTGCACGGGCACCACCGGCGGCGTGTCCGAGGTGGGTTCCAGCATGACGAAATCCAGGGTCCGGGTCTGCCTCGGAGCGAACTGGATGACGGTGGAGTAGACGGGGTGACCTCGCTCGGTTTCCTGGATGACCGGGGCGGGCTTCCCGTCGATGTGCACGGCCTGGAGCTTGGCGCCGACCGCGCCGTAGAACGACACCCACGTCAGATTGGATCCGACGACCGGGCGGTGTTTCCAGCTGTCGAGCCGGTCGGTGACGTACGAGGGCAGCTTCATGCGCGGCACGTCGTTGCCGAGCCGGATCCGAGCCCTCGTGACCCGCTGCCCGTCGGTGCGGCAGGCGGCCAGCTCATAGTGGAGCGAGCGGTCCAGGTAGTAGTCGAGCTTGGTGCCGGCGGAGTTGTTGATCACGAGCCCGGCGAACGGCCCGGGCTCGCTCGGCAGCACGCCGCCGAGCGGGGTCGTCTCCAGGCGTTCCTGTTCGGCGGCCCTGCGGCTCCAGATCTGCATCCTTCGCTCGTTCAGCAGCTTCGACAAGGTAGGGAGCGCCGCCATGAAATCGATGTGTTCCCTGGTCAGCGCTTCGCTCACCGCGCTGGCGACCGTGATGAGGAACCTCTTGCGGTCGAGCGGGTCGGTGTAGCGGGCGTAGGCCGCTCCCTCGGTGAGAAAGACCACGTTGTCCGCGGTCACCGTCTCGCCGGTGGGCAGTTTGACAGGCCCGATCAGCTTCAGCAGGTAGGACAGGCCGACCGGATCGGTCGCGATCGCGCCGTCCAGCTCCCGGCCGGTCTGCCGACGCCACAGCGCCGTCCAGGTCTCCGCCGCGTAAGGGAAGTGCGGGGAGAGATTGGAATTGGACAGCAGGGAGACGGCGCTGGACCCGTAGCGCGAGCTGAAGTCCGGGCCGTGATCGGCGACCTGGGCCCAGCCGGACTCCAGGTCGTTGTTGGGGGAGAGCCGTTCGATGCTGATGTGGCCTTGGCCGGCCTTCAGGATGCCGAACGCGCCGACCAGCCCTCCGGTTCCGCGTGCTTCGGCGTTGGTCTGGAAGGCCAGGAAGTAACGGCGCGTGCCATGCTGACCCAGCATCGGGGGCAGCAGGGCAGCGGCGTCGTCGGCGGCGCCGATCCAGCCGCTCAGCCGTTCGACTTCCTCCAGAGCGGCGGCACGGGCCTGGTCGATCTCGGCCGAGCCGGTGTCGCCGGGGGTGGCCGCCAGGCGGGACCACGTCAGATCGACGCGGTCGGAGGCGGAACGCAGGGCCGGCGCAGCGGCTTCCAGTCCGGCCAGCAGGGACCCCACGTTGCCCATGGAGAGCCCTTTGGCCGTCGTCAGCCCCGCGCCGGCCTGCTGGAGGCCCGTCAGGGTACTCGTCAGCTCCGCCGCCGCCTCGGCCAGCCCGCGGACGGTCGTCGCGCCCTCTCCCACCACGGGAGCGTGGGCGAGCAACGACCAGTCCAGACCGCTGGTGAGCCGGCGTGCCTCTTCCGCACGCCGTTTCGCGTTCGCGAGCGCCGCGGCCGATCCGGCCGGGTCACTCATGCGGAGCCGGACCAGCGCTTCCCTGGTCGCCTGCAGGTGATCCCGCACGCTCAGGCCGAGGTACGCCGACCACCCCGTGGCCAGCGCGAGGCCTGCCGAGGAGCAGAGCAGACCTGTGACGACGCGCCGGCGCTTCTTACTTGGCACCGGCAGCGCGGCGACGCCGTACGGCGATGATCGTGCCCGCGGCTCCTAGGAGCAGCAGGCCCGCGCCCGCCGCGGCCAGGGTGGACAGGGGCGCGCCGGTGAACGGCAGCTCCTCGCCGTGCTCTTCGGGACTACGGAAGTTGTTGTGGAAGTCACGCGCACCGCGATCGTCGACCTCGACGTCCACGAACGACTGGTTGCGGTTGAACAGCGCGTCATCGTCCTCGTCACGGTCGCTTTCGAACTCCGTCTCCCGCGGGTCGATCTCGATCTCCTCCACCTCTGTCTCGGTGGCAGTGGGCGTAGGCGGGTACGCCGTGGTGGTGGTCGGTATGATCGTGGTGATGGTGGGCGCGCTCACCACATGCACCTGGTCGATCGGCGCCGCGGTCGCGAACGCCAGGCCGGCGCTCCCCAACGCGAGTCCGCTCCCGAGCACTGCCGCGAGCAATACTGGTTTCGTGATCTTGTCTGGCATATCGGTCTCCCGTAACGGTTCCTCGGCCAAGCGAACATTTCGCCCGGAATGCTGGCGACATGTTCGCTACGGAACGGTTATATGCGGTGAGCCCATGGATACTCCTTCCCTCGTACGTTTCTTGCCAAATGGTCACTGAAGGTTCTCCGTACTTTGACGATCGGGGCCGATCTTGCCGATTGATCCCTTTGGTACGGGCTTCGACCAGGGGAAACGCGGCTTCGGCCTCGGTGGCGCGCGCCATGGGGCTTCATCGGCAAGGCGCGCGCTGCCGCGTGCCGGCATTCGGTCGGCCCGTACATCTGAAGTCCTTAATTCCGTTAGTGCGGCGATTTCCTGCCACCTTCAGAAAAGAGCGGAAATTTCGCCCAAAAGGGGCCTATCTCGCACCTCGCGGAAGGGGGCGCGGTCGCCGTCGAGGTGACGTGGGCCGGACCGGCTGTGGCCGGCGTCACGCCGCGACCGTCACCGTGCCGCCGAGCCGCTCCATCCGATACGGGGTCCACGGAGCGGATCGCCGGAGCCCCCAGGGCCATTTTTCCTCTCATTCGGAGCTCCAACAGCAGGTCAAGGCGGCCTTTTTCGAGCCGTGCGAGTGCTTTCTCCGGGCAGGCGAGACTGACCGCCTTGGCCGCTGAATTCCGTCGTCCACCAGGTGATTCATGGCAGGCGAGCCGCCTGCCGCCGGAATTCGAGCGGCCTCGCGGCGGCCTCTGCCGCATAAAGCACGTGAGCTGGGTATGTCCCGATGCCGGATCGTCGAGCAGGGCGGCGGTCCGGAAGATGTCGGAGGCGGCTGCTACGGTCCGCGTCCAACGGTCAGTAACTCGAGAGTCCAGGGGGCAGACACCGGTGGGATAGGCGTGGAAAGCTGTGTCTGTGAAGGCACCCAGAGTGAACAGGAGCAGGGGCCTGCCCCATCCTGGGGGTCGGATATCCAGCTGCAAGCGGGCTGCAAGCCGTACAAAATGGAATTAGGGCTGGGCGTGTCGCGTGGCGAATGCGGAATCGTCGGTTACCGTCCAATGAGTAGGGACGTGCCGATTACGGTGAGTTCCTGAAGAAAGGACAAGCCGATGGGGGCAGTACGCAAGGTGGTGAGCTACCTTGGCCTGAGCGGGGTCGATCACTACGACGAGGGTTATGACGACGACGACGGCTACGAGGACGAGTACGTCCCCGCGACCGAGCGGGCCGCCCGGCGGTGGCGCGCCAACGTCGACGCGTCGCGCATCGTGATGATCCAGCCGCTCAAGTACAACGACGCGCCGTTGATCGGTCAGCACTTCCGTGAAGGCCAGACGGTGATCATGGACGTCTCGGGCATGGCGATGCCTGAGGCGACGAGGATGGTCGACTTCGCCGCCGGTCTGGCCTATGGGTGCGAGGGGCGGATCGAGCGCATCGCCGACCGCGTCTTCCTGCTCGCCCCCGCTCACGTGGAGATCGAGACCACCTGAGCCAGGCGCCGGCCTCGGCCGGCGAGCTATCCGGCGCGCGGGCCGCGACGGATCAGCCGGGTCAGCTCGGTTGCGTCCTCCGCGGCCTGTTTCGCGCGCGTGTCCGCCTCCCGCGCGTAGGCGTGCAGGGCCCACACCGCGCCCTCCGCCAGCTCTCTCAGCTCGTTGACCTGCGCCGCCGCATACCGGGCGTCGGCCTCGACGAGCTTGCGGCGCTGCCAGAGCTGCCAGCCCCCCAGGCCGAGCATGGCCACTCCAGCGGCGGCGAGCAGGATGCTGGCGAACACCGCGCCGATGAGGCAGGCGACCCCCGCCACGAGCAGCACCATGGCCGCCCACGGACGAGGGCGGGGAGCGAAGCCGTCCGCGATGATCACGCTCTCGGCGACGGCGAGCGACGACGGTTCGGGCCCCTCGGGGCGCAGCTCGATGCGGTGGCCCAGCAGCGCCACGGTGAGCGTGGCGGGCGGCGCGAGGCGGCTGTCGGCCTCGAGCTCCTCGGCCACGCCGCGCAGCACCGGCGCCGCCACATGCAGGGCGATGGCGGCGAGGTGCGGGTCGGCACCGGGACGAAGGTCATCGAGCAGGTACGTGCTGAGCGAGGCCATCGGCCCGGCCGGCCCGCCCGAGCCGATCAGGGAGCGCAGGACGGCCAGCGGCTCGTCCTCGGCCCAGGTCGTGGCCGGGCTGCCGGAGCTGTTGTCGAGCGGGGCGGAGATGTCGCGCTCGGCCTGCCGTGTCGAGGTGATCTCCGCGCACCGCCCGCGCAGCCTGGCCAGCCGGGCGGCCGCCACCGCGGGCCTGGCCAGCTCGGGGATCTCCGCCATCTCCGGGAAGTCGACCAGCGAGGGCGGGACGACGACCGACGGCTCGCCCGGCGCCAGCGCCTGCACCCACTGATCAGGGTCGGTGTGCTCCTGCACGGCCAGGGCGTCGAGCTTGCGCAGCACGAAGATCTTGCCGGCGGGGCCGTACGCGCCCCTGGCGGCGGCCAGCCAGAGCGAGCGCTGGCCATGGGAGACCGGCCGTTCGAGTGACAGCTCGCCGAAGGCGGTGCCGAGCCAGGAGGCGTGGATGCGGCTGCCCTGCCCGGACACCGCGAGTGCCAGGCAGAGGAAGAGCGCGGTCTGCTGCTGGTCACGGCCGGCGGCCTTGCTCAGGGGCTCCAGCGGGTCCTCGCCCGCGAGGATGGCGACGAGGGCTTCGACGGCCGGAGGCAGCCAATAACCAGGTATGTCGCGAAAACTCGGTGCGGCGGGAGGCGCGGCGCCCTTGGCGGCGAGGTGCGCCAGCAGTGCCTCAGCGTAGCGATGCACCTCCGCCGCCGCAGGGGGACTCGCAGACAGGTCCGTGCTCACGGCAGAGAACTCCCCCATTTCGGCCTCTGTTCATGACCGCGCAAAAGCCTAGCCGTTGGGGCGCGTCAACCAGGGGAAGACGCGCCCACGACGGATCTGCGGACTTTGCGCTGTTACATACGCTCGGGGACGGGGACGCCCAGAAGGTCGAGCCCGGTCTCCAGCACCCGCAGGACCAGCGAGCAGAGGGCCAGCCGCCGCTGCCTGGTCTCCGGGTCGACGCCCTCCTTGACCACCGGGCACTCGTCGTAGAACGTGCTGAACAGGCTGGCGGTCTGGAAGAGGAAGGCGCACAGCCGGTGCGGCTCGGACGCGGCGGTGACCTGGGAGATCAGCTCGCCGAAGCCCAGCATGTGGAGGCCGAGCGCGCGCTCGGCGGGCGCGGCCAGCACGAGCGGCCCTGCCGCGTCGGCCGGGTCGACCCCCGCCCTGCGGAAGATGGAGCGGATCCTGGCCGTCGCGTACTGCATGTAGGGGCCGGTGTTGCCGGTGAAGGCGACCATGCGGTCGAGGTCGAAGACGTACTCGCTGTCGTGACTGACCGACAAATCGGCATATTTCACCGCACCCATGCCGACGGCGTGCGCGATCTCCTTGGCCGTGGCCTCGTCGTAGCCCCGCTCGGCGATGGCCGCCTTGGCCCGGTCGACGGCCTCCTGGAGCAGGTCCATCAGCTTGACGGACTCGCCGGAGCGGGTCTTGAACCTGCGCCCGTCCTTGCCCAGCATCATGCCGATCTGGACATGCTCGGGCGAGACCGAGTCGGGCAGCCAGCCCGCCAGCCGCGCCGCGGCGAACACCATCCGGAAGTGCAGCGCCTGATCGGCGCCCACGACATAGAGCATGCGCTCGGCCTTGAGGTCGTGGACGCGGTAGCGGATCGCCGCCATGTCGGTGGTGGCGTAGCCGTAGCCGCCGTCGCTCTTCCTGATGATGAGTGGCAGCGGCTTGTCGTCGGAGCCGGTGAAGCCGGGCGGGAACACGCAGAGCGCGCCCTCGCTGATCACCGCCGTCCCGGTCGCCTCCAGGTCGTCGCACGTCTTCTGCAGCATGGGGTTGTACATGCTCTCGCCGGCGATGTCGGCGTCGGTCAGCGTCACGCCCAGCAGGCTGTAGATCTTGTTGAAGTAGCGGACGGTCGCGTCCATGAACACGTGCCAGAGCCGCAGCGTGTCGGGGTCGCCCGACTGCAGCGTGGTCACCCGCACCCGGGCCCGCTGCCTGAACGCGTCGTCACCGTCGAACTTGGCCCGCGCCGCCTGGTAGAACTCCGTGCCCTGGCCGGCCTCCAGCTGCGCGACCGCGGCCTCCTCGCCGATGTCGAGCAGGTGCTCGATGAGCATGCCGAACGGCGTGCCCCAGTCGCCCAGGTGGTTCTGCCTGATCACGGTGTTGCCGAGATGCTCGTGCAGCCGGGCCAGCGAGTCGCCCACGATCGTGGTGCGCAGGTGCCCGACGTGCATCTCCTTGGCCGCGTTGGGCGCGGAGTAGTCGATCACCACGGTCTGCGACGGCGTGATCGTGCCGACGCCGAGCCGCGGGTCGGCCAGCATCCGCGTGGCCTCGGACTCGATCCACGACCCGTCGAGCGTGATGTTGAGGAATCCGGGGCCGCTGACCTCGACCGTGCCGGGGAAGTCGGACAGCTCCGCCTTGATGGCCTCGGCGACCTCCCGCGGCGCCCGTCGCAGTCGCTTCGCCAGGCTCATCGCGACGTTCGCCTGGAAGTCGGCGAACTGGGACGGCCGGATCAGCGGGTCTGCGTCGGCGTGCTCGGAGCCGAACGCGCGGGCCAGCGCCTGCTGGACGCGCTCGGTGAGCATGATCTGCGGGTCGGTCATGTTCTAAGGGTACCGGCGACCTTGACAGCGACGCTTGTCATTACCGCCGCCACGATCGAGATGCCGACGGCGGTCAGGTCGTCGCCGATGTCACCCGGTTCGAGCGCGAAGAACTGCCTGACGAAGGGGATCGTCAGCCCGATCGCGAACGCCGCCGCCATCGCGCCGACCAGGGCGATCCGCCACCAGTTGAGCGGCCTGGCGATCAACACCAGCACCCACCAGGTGGTGAGGAAGAGCGTGATCACCGCCGACGTCTGGTCCTCGACGAGGGTGGACGTGCCGCTGTGCGCGGCCCAGAACGACACCAGCACCGCCGCCGCGCACAACACCCCGGCCGGTACGGCGAAGCGCAGCACCCTGCGGACGAAGCCGGGCTTCGAGCGTTCGAGCGTGGGCGCGAGCGCGAGGAAGAGCGCGGGGACGCCGATGGTGAGGGCGTTCGTCAGGGTGGAGTGGCGGGGCGCGAACGGGAACATCACCCCGGCCACCCCCACGCACAGCGACAGCACGATGGCGTAGAAGGTCTTGGTGAGGAACAGGTTGGAGACCCGTTCGATGTTGGCCAGCACCCGCCGGCCCTCGCCCACGACGTGCGGCAGCGTGGCGAACCTGTCGTCCAGCAGCACCACCTGAGCCACGGCCTTGGTGGCCGGGCTGCCCGCGCCCATCGCGATGCCGAGGTCGGCGTCCTTCAGCGCCAGCACGTCGTTGACGCCGTCGCCGGTCATGGCCACGGTGTGGCCCCGGGCCTGGAGCGCCCCGACGAACGCGCGCTTCTGCTGGGGGCTGACGCGGCCGAAGACGGTGTGGGAGTCGAGCAGCTCACCCAGCTTGTCCGGGTCGTCGTCGGGGAGGGTCCGCGCGTCCACGGAACGGTGGGCGTCCGGGATGTCCAGGTCGGCGGCGATGGCGGAGACGGCGACCGGGTTGTCGCCGGAGATGACCTTGACGGTGACGCCCTGTCTGGCGAAGTAACGCAGGGTCTCCCGGGCGTCGGGCCTGAGGCGCTGCTTGAACGTGACGAGCGCCACCGGCTCTGCTCCCTCGCCCGCGGGTAAGGCGTTCACGCGGCAGAGCGCGAGCACCCGGGTGCCGGTGGCGGCCAGCTCGGCGGCCCTGTCATAGCCGTCCCCGCCGTCGAGCAGCACGTCGGGAGCTCCCAGCACCCACGCGCCTCGCTCGCCGAAGTCGGCCCCGCTCCACTTGCGCGCCGAGGAGAACGGCACCGTCGTCCCGGCCGTCCACCCGTCTGCCGGGGCCGGGTAGCGGGCCCGTACGGCCTCGGCGGTGGCATTCGGGCGGCTGTCGAGGTGGGCCAGGGCGGCCAGCGCGTCCTCGACCGGCTGGCCGTCGCGCAGGGGCAGCACCTGGTCGAGGTCCATGCCGCCGGCGGTGAGCGTGCCCGTCTTGTCCAGGCAGAGCACGTCCACCCGGGCCAGACCCTCGATCGCGGGCAGCTCCTGGACCAGGCAGTTGTGCCGGCCGAGCCGGATGACGCCGACCGCGAACGCGATCGAGGTCATCAGCACCAGCCCCTCGGGGATCATGGTGACGATGCCCGCGACCGCGCCGGTGATCGCGGTGCCGAAGTCCGCCGAGTGCTTGAGCTGGCTGTAGATCAGCAGGGCGCCGATCGGGACGACCAGCCAGGTGATGTACTTGATGAAGTTCGCCACGCCCTCGCGCAGCTCGGAATGGGCGAGGTGAAATCTGCTCGCCTCTTCGGCCAGCTTCACGGCGTACGCGTCGGTGCCGACCCTCGTGGCCACGAACGCGCCCGCGCCCGCCACCGCGAAGCTGCCCGACAGCACCTGGTCGCCCGGCAGCTTGTGCACGGGGTCGGCCTCGCCGGTCAGCAGCGACTCGTCCACCTCCAGCCCGTCGGACTCGACCATCTCGCCGTCGACCAGCAGGCGATCGCCCGGCCCCAGCAGGACCAGGTCACCCAGCACCACCTGGTGCGGCTGGACCTGCCGCTCCTCGCCGTCGCGCCGTACCCTGACCGGAGCCTCGTTGATCACCGCGAGCTTGTCGAGCGTGCGCTTCGCCCGTAACTCCTGAACGATCCCGATGAGCACGTTGGCCACGATGACCAGCCCGAACAGGCTGTCCTGCCACTCGCCGAAGATCAGGACCAGTGCCCAGAGCACGCCGATGACCAGGTTGAACAGGGTGAAGACGTTCGCCCTGACGATCGCGCTCAGCGATCTGCTCGACCGCCGCGGCACCTGGTTGGCCTTCGCCCCCGCCGCCTGTGCCGAAGTGAGCCCGTGCACCACTGACTCCACATAACCCCCTGTTTCTGTGGATCGGTGCCACCTTACGGGGTTACCAGAGCCTGTGGGAGCGATGTGTGGCGCTCAGCTTGTCGCCGATGCGGGAGACGATTCCGGCCGCGGACAGGTCGGCCGCGAGCTTGCAGGCCGCGCTGATGCCCTCGGCCCTGGACGAGCCGTGGGCGATGACGACGGTGCCGTTCAGGCCCAGCAGCACGGCGCCCCCGTACGCCTCGGGGTCGAGGCGGCGGCGCAGCTCGCGGATGCGCGAGCGCTGCATGGCGGCGCCCAGCCTGGCCAGCCTGCTCTCGTTGACGACCTCCCTGAGCTCGGAGAACGCGTAGCGGACCGCGCCTTCCATGGTCTTCAGCGCCACGTTCCCGGTGAAACCGTCGGTGGTGATCACGTCCGCCTTGCCGGCCAGCAGGTCGTGGCCCTCGACGTTGCCGGTGAAGTTGACGCCGGGTGAGGTCAGGAGGAGCTCGTGGGCACGTTTGACCAGCTTGTTGCCCTTCTCGGCCTCGCTGCCGATCGTGAGCAGCCCGACTCTGGGCGTCTCGATGTGGTACGCCAGCTCGGCGTAGGCCGTCCCCAGATGAGCGAACTGCACCAGCATCTCCGGCTTGACCTCGGCGTTCGCGCCCGCGTCGATGAGCAGGGTGGGCTGGGGGAGGGTGGGGATGGGGACCGCTATGGCCGGTCTGAGCACGCCCTGCTGGCCTTTGAGCCGGAGCCTGCCGGTGGCCACGATCCCCGCCGTGGAGCCCGCGGACACGACCGCGCCGGCGTCGCCGCGGCGTACGAGGTGGCAGGCGACGGCGAGGCTGGAGCGGGGCCGGCGCAGGCTGGCCAGCGCGCCCTCGTCCATGGCCAGGGCCTCCTCGGCCCGTACGATCGGGACTTCCTTGGTGGCGTCGTGGTCGGCGAGCGCCTCGTAGAGCACACGCGGGGAGCCGACGAGCACGACGGACAGGCCGCGCTCGCGCACGGCGTGCACCGCTCCCGCCACGATCTCGTGCGGTGCGTGGTCGCCGCCCATGGCGTCGAGCGCGATGGGCCTGCTGTCGGACAATGATCACCTCGTACGGCATCGAGCCCGCCGGCACGGCTGGGCCGGGACACGGGCTCGGCGTATGTCCGCATCGTAGGCAAGGCAGTAGTCAGGTTAACCGGCGGGTATCAGTGGAGGTTCCAGTCGTCCATCCCGCGCGACACGATCACCTTGGAGAACTTCGACGACCCCGTGACCCGGATCATCGGCCCGTCCGCCTGCGACCCGCCCGTCACGTTGCGCTTGCCGAACACCGAGCTGCCCTCGTCGATCACATGGGCGTTGTCGGGCACGCGCACGATCAGCTTGCTGAACCACGCGTTCGTCTCGATGGTGATCTCGCGTCCGGGCAGCACCGCGTCCGACAGGTCGACGATGAGGGCGCCGAACCGGGCGGACAGCCGGGTGTTGCGGGACGCCACCCACCGCCCCTTACGGACGATCTTGCTGAATTTCGAGTCGATGACCTGCTGCTCGATGGTGGCGGGCACGTTGGACGCGGACACCTCGGGAAGGTCCCGGGTGAGGGGGACGAGCTCGCTCGTCGTCTTCGCCGCGTAGGCGACGTCGAGGCGGTCGGCGTGCTCGACGCTGGTGAGTCTTCCTGTCGCGAGCGCCTCGGCCAGGACCGCGGCCACGCGGTCGCGATCGGCGTCTGAGGCGCGCATGTCCGGATCGTGGGTCACGAGATATCAGTGTATGACGAATCGCGATATGTCGCGAGTGTCCGCAAACCTGAAGGAAAACTTGGAGCCCAGCGGAACCGCTGACGCCGCTGACAGCGTCCGGGTATTAAGAACGGTAGACGCGCGACCGGGTCGTGAGGTTTACATCCGATCGAACAAAAAAGATGGGAACGGCCTAGTGATCTTGAACCAAGCAGGCACGCGACGCTTCAAGGCGTACACGTCCAAGCACCTTGACGAGCTCCTGAAGCGAGCGGGCCTCGACGACGAGGAGCGGCTGAAAGTCCGCGCCGTCGCCACGGTGCTGCCGTTCCGGACCAACGCCTACGTCGTCGATGAACTCATAGATTGGTCGGCCGCGCCCGACGACCCGATGTACCGGCTCGTCTTCCCGCAGAAGGACATGCTGCCCGCCGCCGACGTCGCGCGGCTGGCCGACCTGCTCAAGGCCGAGGCGCCGAACGCCGAGATCCAGGCCGAGGCCAACCGCGTACGTGCGCAGCTCAACCCGCACCCCGCCGGCCAGAAAGAGCTCAACGTCCCGAAGCTGGGCGACGAGCCGGTGCCCGGCATGCAGCACAAGTATTCGGAGACCGCGCTGATCTTCCCCAAGCAGGGGCAGACCTGTCACGCGTACTGCACCTACTGTTTCCGATGGGCGCAGTTCGTCGGTGACGCGGACCTGAAGTTCGCCTCCGACGACATCGAGCAGATGGTGGCCTACATTCGCCGTCATCCCGAGATCACCAGCGTCCTGATCACCGGCGGCGACGCGATGATCATGGGCGAGCCCGTCATCAGACGATATATCGAGCCATTGCTGGATCTGGAGCAAGTGGAGTCGATCAGGATCGGCACCAAGGCGCTGGCCTACTGGCCGCAGCGCTTCACCACCGATCCCGACGCCGACGCCACGCTCGGGCTGTTCGAGGAGGTGGTGAATGCGGGCAAGAACCTCGCGTTCATGGCCCACTTCTCGCACCCGCGCGAGCTGGAGTCGCCGCTCGTCGAGTCGGCGGTCAAGCGCATCCTCGGCAGCGGCGCCACGATCAGGACCCAGGCGCCACTGATCAGGTCCATCAACGACGACCCCGCCGTGTGGTCGCACATGTGGCGGCGGCAGCTGCGGATGGGGATGATCCCCTATTACATGTTCATCGAGCGTGACACCGGGCCGCAGGACTACTTCGCGGTGCCGCTGGCGCGCGCGTACGAGATCTTCAGGGACGCTTACTCGAGTGTCTCGGGGCTCTGCCGCACGGTCCGCGGGCCGTCGATGTCGGCCACGCCGGGCAAGGTGTGCGTCGACGGCGTCACCGAGATCGCGGGGGAGCAGGTGTTCATGCTCCACTTCATCCAGGCGCGCGACCCGTCGCTGGTCGGGCGGCCGTTCTTCGCCCGCTACGACCCGACCGCGGTGTGGCTGACGGACCTGCGCCCGGCGTTCGCCGACCGTTTCCCGTTCGAGCCGGCGGGCGCGCTGCTGCCCGCCTGACCGGCTGCCCGTTCACCGAGAAATCCGCTCTCCCGGCCCGTGGCCTGTGTTTTCGCCACCCCTGTTGTTCACGGGCCGCCGGGGGCGGATTTTTCGTGTGTACCGCCGCCCTCACTCGGTAACCGGCCTGCAAACCCCGGTTACATGGGCATTCATGCGCCTGCGGCCGATCATGGTCGGTGATAGAACTGCTCGCGTAGCTCAGCCGTGACGGTACGTAGCATGTGGTGCCCATAGCGCGCCCGCCACGGCATTCGGGGGTTATCGATTCGCATTTCCACCTCATTCGAGAGCGATCGATCACGAGCCGGGAAGGCAATCATGAATCGACTAGTCAAGACGGCGGCAGCCGTCACAGCATTCGGCCTGGCGGCGGCTCTTGCCGTGCCGGCCCAGGCGGACACCGCCAGGTACGAGCGGCAGGGCAGGGGCACCACCGCGGGAATCCCGATCAGCGGCCTACTGGGCGGCGTGGTCGGCGGGCGCCTGCTGAACGGCATGCTGCAGGGTGCCGCCCAGCCCAAGCCCGACGCCCGCCCGGTGAACCGGAGGCCGGGGGCCGAGCCGGCGAACCACCCGGCCGCCGTACCGGCGAACCGTCAGGACGGCGCACACGCGAACCGGCAGAACGGCGCGCAGGCCAACCGGCAGAACGGCGCGCAGGCCAACCGCCAGAACGTCGTACCCGCGAACCGCCGGAAGCGTGTCATCACGCCGAACGCGGCCGAGGACGTCACCCGGCAGAGCGGTCCGCTGCCCGAGCTGTCGCAGATCGCGAGCGGGCTCCCGCTCGGCGGCGGTGGCCTGACCGAGGCCCTCCCCGTGCCCGTCCTACCGGACGCGGTACGGCTGACGCAGCCGCCGGCGCCCTCGGTGAAGGCCGGCAAGAACGGCGGCGGCCAGGCCGTGACCTCGGGCGGCGCCTACGACGCGCTGACGGGCCTGCTCCGCACCCCCACCGGGGACGTGGTGAACCAGGTCAACAGCGCCGCCCTCCTGCCGGCCACCGGCTCCAGCGTCGCGGACGTGAACCGTACCGCGGCCAGGGCCATGAACAGCACCACCAAGGGCGCCGACTCCCTGTCGGCCGACGGCGTCGTGACCGGCCTCAGCCAGGCGGCCAGGCGCGCGCTGCCGCACGCCAGGAGCGGCCGGCTGTCGCCCGTGATCGGGCAGGTCGCGCCGTCCGAGATGGCGCCGGTCATCGAGGCGCTGCCGGGCGCCACGCACGCCGCCTCCGCGGACGGCCTCACGCCGCTCGCCGAGGACGCCTCCAGCTTCGTCTCCACCAATGCGACCAAGGCCGCCGGCACGTACAGCGACGTGCTGACCGCGCTTGGATGGACCACCGACGCGCTGACGAGCTCGGTGCGGGACTCCTGGATCCGTAACTAGACGCGGATGCAGGCGCCAGAGCGGCGGCTCGCCGAGAGCCGGTGCGACGGTTCGCGGGTGTCCTAGGTGCCGACGCCCGGAGACCGGCCATGCCGGCGACAACGCGGTCCCGTTCGCGCGCCCCAGCTGTTCCCTCGACGTCCTTTCCCTTTCCCGGGCCCGGCGCCGGCGTCCCGGTGCGGCGATCTGTGCGCGTCCGTCTGTACGGCGGTCAGCACCCCGTCCGCCGGCACGACGGTCCGCGCGGTGATCTGTGCGGGTCTGTCCGCACGATGGTCTGCACGCGTCAGTCAGGCGCGCGCCGGCCTGCATGCGCCTGTGGTGCGCAGCAGGCCTGACGTGGCAGGCCGCATGCCGTTGCCGTGGCGCGGTGGTCGATGTGCCGCCGCTCCGGCCAGGCAGGCCGTAAGCCCGTTGCCGGAGCGCGGCGGCCCGAGTGCCGTTCGTTCTGGTGCTGGAGGCCCGGTGCCGCCGTTTCTGGTGCGGCAGGTCGGCGGGGCCGATGGGGAGACGTCGTCACACCGACGCGACAGGCCGACGGGCGCTCGCAGGTGCCAGACGCGCCCGAGGCACTGACGCGCGTGGGTTGAGACCCCGCGAAAGCGGGCGGTCTCATGACGGGCCTGGGCGGACGCGCCCAGCGCCCTGGCTCGTGCACCGCGCCGCCAACTGCAGGGCAGCGGCGCCGCACGAGCCCCGCCGCCGGTCCCATCCTTCTGGGGCCGGCGGCCTTTTCTTGTGGGGTCGGCGACGATCATCGGTACGGTTCCGGCAGGAACCGGTATGGATTGTCCGGTCTGCCGTGTGGTCTGAAGCGCACTCTCGGCACGACGCCCAGCAGGAACTCGGCCACCTCATGGGAGACCAGCGGTGTCTGCTGCCCGTAGACAGTGCTCCAGGACCAGTGGGCCGGCTCGGCCTCGAAGGTCAGCTCGTAGGCGTAGTCGGGGAGGGCCACTTGCCGTCCGCCTTCGGTCGCGCGCGCGGCTCGACCACACACCGCGCAGGGCTCGGGCCCGTACGGGTATGCCGGGCCACCCAGTGCGGCGTCCGACCAGATGAGCAGGGCCCGGCCTCGGCTGTCCACCGGACGCGTCACCAGGCCCTCATCGAGACCGGCCGAGCGCACCGCCTCGACAAGCTCAGAATCGGCCACATAGGCGCGCGGAGCGGGCAGAAAGGTGAGCGGTGTCTTGGCGAGCTTCCGCACGACATTGCTGATCTGGCGGGGCGCGATCTCGGTCGGTGGGGCGACCATGTGGATGGTCAAGCCGCAGCCCTCGCATTGATCGAGGCGCGTCAGCTCGGGCCCCTTCCACACGGTCCACGAGTCTGATGCGATGGAGTACGGCTCCTCAAGGCTTGACGACGGTCGCTGCAACGGCTCCGGACCGCCGGACTCATGAGTATCGGTCACACCGTGCTCGCGTAACCACCGCCGCAGGACCGGGACATCGGCCAGCTCAGCCCAGGGGATGTTCCAGAACACGCGATCCACCGCTCGTAGGCTGGCCGGTCGCGGGGGAGCGCCGGCGGCGTCGACCTGCGCCTCGTCCGCGACGAACTGGTATATCCGCTCGGTCATGGGCTACTCCCCGGTCGTGAGCCGAAACGATCTCACCATGGCAGGCGGACGCCGGTGCGGCGGGCTATCTGGGCCTGCAGCCTGGCCATCTGCCAGTGCAACTCCAGCAGCTGCTCGGCGAGCTGCATCCGGGGAATCTCGGACACGTCCTCGGTGGCCAGGTGGTCGATCGCGGTCGAAAGCTCCACCATCGCGCGCTCCCACTCCATCAGCGACCCTCGGATCGAATTGACGTTCGAATTCTATCGGAACGGCAGGCTCGCTGTCAGTCTTTTGTCACAGGGGTCGCCGGAGTGTCGCACGCAAGATCGAACATGCCAATAGCGCCACCCCCGAGGGTGGCGCTGGTGGAGGGGCGGAGTCAGCCCTTGTTGTAGGCGGCGATGACTTCCTTCGGGTCGCCGTCCATCTTGATCTTGCCCTTGTGCAGCCAGATGACGCGGTTGCAGGTCTCCTCGATGACCTTGAGGTCGTGGGCCACGAGGAAGACCGTGCCGGCGGACTCGCGGATCTGGCGGATGCGCTCCTCGCTCTTCTTGCGGAACTCGCGGTCGCCCGTGGCCAGGGCCTCGTCGATGAGGAGGACGTCGTGGGTCTTGGCCGAGGAGATGGCGAAGCGGAGGCGGGCGCCCATGCCGGAGGAGTAGGTGGACATGGGCAGCTGGACGAACTCGTCGATGCCGGAGAAGTCGACGATCTCCTGGTATTTCTCGCGGACCTCGGCAGGCGTCATGCCCATGGCGTAACAGCCGAGGATGATGTTGCGCTCGCCGGTCAGCTCGCGCATGAGGGCCGCGTTGACACCGAGCAGCGAGGGCTGGCCGTCGGTGTAGACGGCGCCCTCGTGCGGGGGGAGCAGACCCGCGATGGCACGCAGCAGCGTGGACTTGCCCGAGCCGTTGCGGCCCACGATGCCGATGGCGTCGCCGTGGTAGGCCACGAACGTGACGCCCTTGACCGCGTGGACCTCTTTCATCTGCGGCCGGCCCTGGCGCTTGAGCAGGCGCGTGAGGGCGTTGACCGCGTTGCCCTTCTCGACGTCCGAGGCCGCGCCGTAGACGCGGTAGACGATGTGGAGGTCGTCGACGATGACGGTCGGAGTGCCCGTGGGGACGTCGATCGGCGACTTGCCCTGGGGCTCCGGATTGGGATGCACCCTCACATCCTTGCCGGGAACGGCGGGCTTCTCGCCCTTCACCTGTGACAGCTCCTTGGTCAGTTCAGCCACGCCCGTACCTCTCCTCGGACCGCCAGAAGTACCAGAAGCCGAAGCCAAGCGTGAACACCGCCCAGAATACGCAAGACACCAACACCATCGTCGGCGGGTGGTGGCCGAACTGACGGTTGTGGGACGAGATGAGGATCTCCCGCATCCATTCGATGAAGGAAGCGGTGGGGTTGAGATACATCACGTCGGCGACCCACTGGGGCAGCTTGGCGGAGTGCACCACCTTGTCCTGGATGGAGAAGAAGACGCCCGAGGCGTAGAGCCAGAAGCGGGTGATGAACGGCAGCAACTGGTTGAGATCGCGCATCTGGGCGCCCAGCCGGGCGACGACCAGACCCACACCCACGTTGAACATCGTCTGGAGCAGCAGCACCACCGGCACCATGAGCCAGAACCAGGTGGGCCACTCGCCGGTGATCGTCACGATCACGAGGAGCACGCCCATGGAGATGGCGAGCTGCTGCAGCTCCTGGATCGTGTAGGCAAGGGGCAGCGACGCCCTGGGGAAGTGCAGGGCCCGGATCATCGAGAGGTTGCCCGAGATCGACTTGGCGCCCGCGGTGACGGTCCGCTGCGTGTAGGTGAAGACGAACATGCCGGTCAGGAGGAAGGCCGGGTAGTTCGTGATGCCGTTCTTGCCGCCGAGGATGACGCCGAACATCACGTAGTAGATCGCCGCGTTGAGCAGGGGTGTCAGCACCTGCCACAGCTGGCCGAGCGCCGAGCTCGAGTATTTCGAGACGTTGCGCGAGGTCGCGTACGTGAGGATGAAGTGACGCCGCTCCCAGAGCTGGCGCATGTAGACAGGAAACCTCGGCCGCGCGATGGCACGGCGAAGCCCGTATCTCTTGGCGAGCTTGGCCAGCGGCTCCTGCCCGCTTCGGCCGCCCGCCTGGGCGTCCGCGACAGCGGATTCCGGCTGGCTCATGGCAAGGACTCTATTGGATCCAGGTCGGTGGGGTGCCTGTCACGCGGGTTGGCGACAGACAGTTGGACGGAGTCTCGCGGCGCCGGGTTCCCAAAGCGCCGTCAAGACCTGCTCAACCGTAGCCCAGCGAGCCGAGGTGTGGTGGCAAGGGCACGACCACTCTCCGATAGGGGGTAATTTTCATCGACTGTTCACGTCCAGGCTGTGCCGGTTGCATGATCTTTGTACGGTTTAACGCTTCCTGCACTGAATGTCTGTGACGCTGGATTGGCACACGTGTGACCGAACTGCAACGCGCCAGAGACTCCCTGGTGGCAAGTAGTAAGGGATAGTCGCGATCGACTGGCAGGGCGTCGGCTGGTTTGACCATGTCAGCCAAACCCGGGGGGATACCAGGACCCCCCGTCAGGCTGCTCACGATCACCGCAGCTCAGCGCTTACGCCCACCTGTAGAGGGAGGAATTCTTTCACCATGCGTGTTACTAAGGGCGCACAGATCGTCGCCGGTACCGCGCTGCTCGCCCTCGCGGTTGCCGCGTGTGGCGGCGGTGCCTCTGACAGTGGCGGGACTGCCTCCGGCGGCGGCGAAACGCCTGTCCGCATGGAAGTCGGTGAGCCCCAGGAGCTCCTGAACCCCCAGAACACGACGGAGACCGAGGGTTCCGAGGTCCTCGCCGCGGTGTTCTCGCCTCTCGTGCGCTACGACGAGAACAAGCAGCCAGTCGAGGAGGCCGCCGAGTCGATCACCACGTCGGACAGCAAGGTCTGGACGATCAAGCTCAAGTCCGGCTACACGTGGCACGACGGCACGCCGGTGACCGCCGCGGACTACGCCCGTGCGTGGAACTACGCGGCCTACCAGGACAACGCCATGGCCTCGTCCTACTTCTTCGGCCGTGTCGAGGGCTACGCCGACGTGCACCCGGGTGAGGGCAAGACGCCGACGGCCAAGGAGATGAAGGGTCTCAAGGCCGTCGACGACCTTACGCTCGAGGTCACGCTCTCGGCGCCGTTCTCGCAGTTCAAGACGATGCTCGGCTACACCGCGTTCTACCCGCTGCCGAAGGCGGCCTTCGGCGCCGACGGCAAGGTGACCCAGGCCTACGGCGAGCAGCCGATCGGCCAGGGCCTGTTCAAGGTCGACAAGCCCTACAAGAAGGGCACCGACCAGACCATCGACATGACGGTCTACGACAAGTTCCCGGGTGCCAAGCCGAAGAACTGGAAGAAGCTCCAGTTCAAGATCTACACCAGCGCCGAGACCGCGTACAACGACCTGCAGGCCGAGAACCTCGACGTCGACGACTCGCTGCCCGCCTCGGCGATCGCCAGCGCCAAGGCCGCTCTGGGTGACCGCTACTTCGACGAGCCCGACGCCGCTGTCGGCTACATCGGCGTGCCGCTGAAGTACAACCCCGAGTTCAAGAACCCGGACGTCCGCAAGGCCATCTCGATGGCCATCGACAGGAAGACCATCACCGAGACGGTCTTCTCGGGCACCCGCGCACCCGCCGACGACTTCATCAACCCGGCCATCCCCGGTTACCGCCAGGGCGCGTGCACCTCGTGCACGTACAACCCGGCCGAGGCCAAGAAGCTGTACGACTCGGCCGGCGGCCCGAAGAAGATCGAGCTGGGCTACAACGCCGACGGTGGCCACAAGGAGTGGATCGAGGCTGTCGCCAACAACCTCCGCGCCAACCTGAACATCGAGGTCACGCCGAAGCCGTTCGAGAAGTTCCAGGGCATCCTGGACGCTCTCGACTCCAAGGAGTACAAGGGCCTGTTCCGTATGGGCTGGTCCATCGACTACCCGTCGGCTGAGAACTACCTGACCCCGATCTTCGGCACCGGCTCCATCGGCACCGGTTCGAACTACGGTGGCTACTCGAACAAGGACTTCGACGAGCTGGTGGCCAAGGGCGACCAGGCCGCCGACCCCGCCGAGGGCCTGAAGTTCTACCAGCAGGCGGACGACATCCTGGTCAAGGATCTGCCGTACATCCCGGTCTACTTCTACCGGAGCAACTTCGGTCACTCCACCAAGGTCAAGAACGTCAAGCTCAACCTGCTCAACCAGGTTCAGTGGGCGGACATCGAGAAGGCCTGACGTCATTCGCGGGGTGGACGGTCCTTGCCGTCCACCCGTCGAAGGGCTGAGCTTGGAGGCAGCCACCCGAGCCGGGTGAACCACGGGCTCCGGGGGCTGCCTCCAAGTCATGTACCGGAGGGCTTCAATGGGCCGTTATGTCATCAGGCGTCTGATTCAGGCGATACCCGTCCTGCTCGGCGCCACCCTACTCATCTTTGTGATCGTCTTCGCGCTGCCCGGTGATCCCATCGCGGGGCTCTTCGGAGACAAGCGCCCGGACGCCGCGGTGGCGGAGGTCCTGCGCGAGCAGTATCACCTCAACGATCCACTGCTGCTGCAGTACTGGTACTACATCAGCGGTGTGCTCTTCCGAGGCGACTTCGGTGTGAACTTCGCCGACGTGCCCGTGTCCCAGCTCATGGCGGGCAAGTTCCAGGTCACCCTGAACCTCGCCCTGACCGCCCTCGTCATGGAGGCGGCCATCGGCGTCGGCCTGGGACTGTGGGCGGCGCTGCGCCGGGGCAAGGCCATCGACACCGCCATCCTCGCCTCCACGCTGCTGCTGATCTCGGTGCCCACGCTGGTGACCGGCTTCGTGCTCCAGCTGGTCCTGGGGGTGAAGCTCAAGCAGTGGACAGGGATGGACATATTCCCGGTGGCGGGCACGTTCGCGGGCTACCGCAGCTACCTGCTGCCGGGCTTCGTACTCGCGGGTACGTCGATCGCGTACCTGACCAGGCTCACCAGGACCAGCCTGGCGGAGACGCTGAGAGCCGACTACATCCGCACGGCCACGGCCAAGGGCCTGTCGAGACGGCGCGTCATCGGCAGACACGGGTTGCGTAACGCGCTGATCCCGCTGGTCACCTATCTGGGCGCCGACCTCGGCAACCTGATGGGCGGCGCGGTGATCACCGAGACGATCTTCAATCTGCCGGGGATCGGGAATCAGCTCTTCAACAGCGTCCACTTGCGAGAACAACCAGTTGTCGTGGGTATCGTGACCGTCCTGGTGCTGATCTACATCCTGGCCAACCTGGTCGTCGACCTGTTGTACGCCGTGCTCGACCCGAGGATCCGCTATGAGTAACCCAACCCCGCCGCTGGGGCCCGGACTCCCGGAGACGCAGAGCCTGATCACCGACACGGTCACCGCTCCGGCGCCGGCACAGCAGGGCAAGAAGGCCAAGGAAGGCAAGCCGGCCAGCCTGTGGACCGACGCCTGGTACGACCTCAGGCGCCGGCCGATGTTCATCATCTCGGCGATCATCATCCTGATCCTGCTGGTCATGTCGTTCTGGCCGTCGCTGTTCACCTCGATCGACCCGTTCAACGCCAGGACCTGCGACCTGGCCACGGCCAGGCAGGTGCCGAGCGCCGGCCACCTGTTCGGCCGGGACAGCCTGGGCTGTGACGTGTACGCCAGGGCGATCTACGGCGCCCGCAACTCGATCCTGATCGGCGTGTTCACCACGATCATCACGACGGTCCTCGGCGGCCTGCTCGGCATCGTGGCCGGTTACCGCAGCGGCGTGGTGGACACCGTGACCTCGCGGGTCACCGAGATCTTCTTCGCCATCCCCCCGATCCTCGGCGCGCTGCTCATCGGCGCCACCTTCCGCGGCAAGGTCAACAGCATCTTGCTGGTCATCCTCGCGCTGGCGGTGCTCGGCTGGCCGATGACGTTCCGCATCATGCGGGCGGCCGTGATCACGGCGAAGAGCCAGGACTTCGTGGTCGCGGCCAGGGCGCTGGGAGCGGGAGCGGGGCGGATCATGTTCCGCCACCTGCTGCCGAACTCGCTGGCGCCGGTCATCGTCGTGGCCACGATCAACCTGGGTGGCTTCATCGCGGCCGAGGCCGCGCTGTCGTTCCTGGGCGTGGGCGTGGCGTCGCCGGACATCTCCTGGGGCCTCATGATCGCCGACGCGCGAGACCGGTTCCTGGAGGCGCCGCTGCCGCTGGTGTTCCCGGCCGCGTTCCTCTGCATCACGGTGCTCGCGTTCATCATGATGGGCGACGCCGTACGCGACGCTCTCGATCCGAAGCTCAGGTAGAAGGGGGGATTCAAGTGAAGAAGACGTCAGCAGACGTGTTGCCTGGGCCCACCGAGCGAGTGCTGGGCGACGAGCCACTGCTCGCGGTCGACAACCTGCACGTGGAGTTCCACACGCGCCAGGGGGCCGTGCACGCGGTGAACGGCGTGAGCTACACGGTCTCCCCCGGTGAGACGCTCGCCGTGCTGGGCGAGTCGGGTTCGGGCAAGTCCGTGACCGCTCAGGCGATCATGGGCATCCTGGACGTGCCGCCGGCGGTCATCCCCAAGGGGGAGATCCGCTTCAGGGGCACCGACCTGCTCAGGCTGTCGGAAGAGGCGCGCACGCAGGTGCGCGGCCAGCGCATCGCGATGATCTTCCAGGACGCGCTGTCCGCGCTCAACCCGGTGTTCACCGTGGGCTGGCAGATCAGCGAGATGTTCCGGGTGCACCGGGGCATGTCCAAGGGCGACGCCATGAAGAAGGCCGTCGAGCTGATGGACCGCGTGCGCATCCCGGCCGCCAGGCAGCGCGTGAACGACTATCCGCACCAGTTCTCCGGGGGCATGCGGCAGCGCATCATGATCGCCATGTCGATCGCGCTGGACCCCGAGGTGCTGATCGCGGACGAGCCGACCACGGCGCTCGACGTGACCGTCCAGGCGCAGATCATGGAACTCCTGGCCGAGCTGCAGCGCGAGAGCCAGATGGGCCTGATCCTGATCACGCACGACCTCGGCGTCGTGGCCGACGTGGCCGACAAGATCGCCGTCATGTACGCGGGGCGCATCGTGGAGAACGCCCCCGTGCACGACATCTACAAGGCGCCCGCCCACCCGTACACGAAGGGCCTGCTCGAGTCGATCCCCCGGGTCGACCACAAAGGCCAGGACCTGTACGCGATCAAGGGCCTGCCGCCCAACCTGCTCGACCTGCCGAGCGGTTGCGCGTTCCATCCCCGGTGCCCGTACCGGCAGGACGACTGCGTGACCGACGTCCCCCCGCTCCACGAGATCAGCGGCACCCGAGGCAGCGCGTGCCACTACTGGAGGGAGGTCCTCGATGGCGATCGGTGAGCGCATCCTCGAGGTACGTGACCTGGTCAAGCACTTCCCGCTGACCCAGGGCATCGTCTTCAAGCGGCAGATCGGCGCGATCAAGGCCGTCGACGGCGTCTCGTTCGACCTGCACAAGGGCGAGACGCTGGGCATCGTGGGCGAGTCGGGCTGCGGCAAGTCCACCCTCGCCAAGGTGCTGATGGCGCTGGAGCGGCCGACCTCCGGCTCCGTGCTGATCAACGGCCGCGACATCGGCAAGGCCAAGGGCGGCGAGCTCAAGCGGATGCGCCGCAACATCCAGATGGTGATGCAGGACCCGTACACCTCGCTGAACCCCCGGATGACCGTCGGCGACATCATCGGCGAGCCGTACGAGATCCACACCGAGGTGGCGCCCCGGGGCGACCGCCGCAAGAAGGTGCAGGAGCTGCTGGAGGTCGTCGGGCTCAACCCCGACCACGTCAACCGCTACCCGCACCAGTTCTCCGGAGGGCAGCGGCAGCGCATCGGCATCGCCCGAGGGCTGGCGCTCCAGCCGGAGATCATCGTCTGTGACGAGCCGGTGTCCGCCCTGGACGTGTCCATCCAGGCGCAGGTGATCAACCTGCTCGAGCGGCTGCAGAACGAGTTCAACCTGGCGTACATCTTCATCGCCCATGACCTGTCGGTGGTGCGGCACATCTCCGACCGGGTGGGCGTGATGTACCTCGGCAAGTTCGTGGAGCTCGGCAAGGACACCGAGATCTACGACCGGCCGGCGCACCCGTACACGCAGGCGCTGCTGTCGGCGGTGCCGGTGCCGGACCCGGACGGACGGGAGCAGCGGGAGCGGATCATCCTGCAGGGCGACCCGCCGTCCCCGGCCAACCCGCCGTCGGGCTGCCGCTTCCGTACCCGGTGCTGGAAGGCGCAGGAGATCTGCGCCCAGGAGGAGCCGCTGCTGCAGGTGCGGCCGGGGACCGCGCACGAGAGCGCCTGCCACTTCGCGGAGACGCACGACGTCGTGCACGTGGGCTGACCTGCTCTTTCACGGCCCTCCGAGGAGTGTCTCCTCGGAGGGCCTTCGCGTCATGTGGTGACGATCAGGGCGGATCCGTGGCCGAAGAGGCCCTGGTTGGCGGCGAGGCCGACGCGGGCGTTCGCGACCTGGCGCGGGCCCGCCGCGCCCCGCAGCTGGAGGGTCAGCTCGCAGAGCTGGGCGATCGCCTGGGCGGGGATCGCCTCGCCGAAGGAGGCCAGGCCGCCCGAGGGGTTGACCGGGATCCGGCCGCCCAATCCCGTCTCCCCGTCGTGCAGGAGCTTGGTGGACTCGCCGGGTGAACAGAGGCCGATGTCCTCCATCCAGTCGAGCTCCAGCGCCGTGGAGAGGTCGTACACCTCCGCCAGAGAGACGTCCTCCGGGCCGATGCCCGCCTCCTCGTAGGCCGCGTGCGCGATCGCGGCTCTGAAGGGCCTTTCAGGGGCGGGCACGGCGACGCAGGAGTCGGTGGCGAAGTTCGGCAGTTCCAGGACCGTGTTGGGGAAGGTCGGGGTGACGGTGGACACGGCGGCCACGCGTACCGGGCGGGACAGGCCCCGCCGGCGGGCGTACGACTCGGAGGCCAGCACCACCGCCGCGCCCCCGTCCGAGGTGGCGCAGATGTCCATCAGGCGCAGGGGGTCGGCGACCATGGGGGAGGCCAGCACCTCCTCGGCGGTGACGGTCCTGCGATAGCGGGCCATGGGGTTGAGCGATCCGGCCAGCGCGTTCTTGACCTTGACGGCGGCGAAGTCGGCGGGCGTCGAGCCGTACAGGGCCATGCGCCTGCGGGCGTAGAGGGCGAAGTACGCGGGATTCGTGGCGCCCAGCAGCCGGAAGCGCTGCCAGTCCGGGTCGTCCGGGCGGTCTCCGCCGACCGGCTTGAAGAAGCCCTTCGGGGTCGAGTCCGCCCCCACCACCAGCGCCACGTCGCACAGGCCCGCCAGGATGCGGGTACGGGCGATCTCGACCGCCTGGGCGCCCGAGGCGCAGGCCGCGTAGCAGGACGCGACCCTGGCGCCCGACCAGCCCAGCGCCTGGGCGTACGAGGCTCCCGCGATGAAGCCCGGGTAGCCGTTCCTGATCGTGTCGGCCCCGACCACGAACTCCACGTCGGTCCACGCCACCCCGGCGTCGCGCAGGGCCGCGCGGGCCGCCGCCACCCCGTACTCGAGGAAGGGCCGGCCCCACTTGCCCCACGGATGCATCCCGACGCCCAGCACGACGACACTCATGAAGCCCGCCCCCACATCCACACCAGCGGCCCGTCGGCCAGCGGCCCGGAGGTGAGCTCCAGCTCCATGCCTACCTCGAGCTCGGCCGCCGTGAGGCCCTTGACCTGCCCGAGCACCACGATGCCCACCTCGTCGAGCTCCACCGCGGCCAGCGTCACCGGCACGTACGGCTCCGCCGTGACGTAGGGCGCCGGGGGCGGGTAGCACGCGTTCGTGTACGACCACACCCTCCCGCGACGGGGGAGCCGGACCGTCTCCATCGACGTCTCCTCGCAGCGTGGGTTGGGGCAGAGGGTGCCGCGGGGCGGGAAGCAGACGGTCCCGCACGCGGCGCACCTGGTGCCCAGGAGGAAGACGCCGTCGTCGTCGATGGCGAACCAGCCCTCGATCGCAAACGTCATAGTCCGGAGTATCGCACAAGCGCTTGCTAGGGCGGGAGGGTCCCCATGCGGGTCAGGTGCGGCGTCTGCGGTGGCGTGTGATCACATGTGCCGACATCGCCGCCATGATCAGCAGCATGCCCGCCACCACCGGCCCTCTGGAGGCGGGTGACGGGCCGTTGCCGAAGTACGGGCCGGGGCGGGGGAGGGGCGGCGCGGGCACGTCCAGGCGGTCGGCCTCCCGCAGGGCGAGCAGCGCGTCGGCCACCCCGTGCCCGTAGGCGGGGCTGTAGCCGTCCGCGGGGCGCCTGCGGGTGCCGAGTTCGATCGCCATCCGCACGTGGTACGGCGACATGTCCGGATGCGCCGCCTTGATCAGGGCCGCGATGCCCGCCACCATGGCCGCCGCCGAGCTGGTGCCGTCGCTCACCACGTACGAGTCGTCCCCGTCCGCCGTGACGATCTCCGCGCCGGGGGCGACCACCGAGAGGTAGTCCTGGCGGTTGGAGAACCGGGCCACGTTCAGCGACCGGTCCACCGCCCCGACGGCGATCACCCCGGGGTAGGCGGCGGGGAAGTTCTTCCTGTTGGCCGATTCGCCGTCGTTGCCCGACGACGCCACCAGCACCGCCCCCTTGGCGATGGCGTACTGGACGGCCTCCTCCTCCAACGCCGAGCCCTCCCAGGCGCCGCTGCCGCCGCCCAGCGACATGCTGATCACGTCGGCGCCGTGGTCGACCGCGTACCGGATGCCCCTGGCCAGCGCGTCGTGCCCGCGAGAGCGCTGCTGCACGCGCAGCGGGTCGCCGTTCTCCAGCGTGACCCTGATGGACAGCACCTTGGCCGCGGGCGCCACCCCGATGACGCCGCCCCTGCGCTCGTCGCCGTGCCCGCGACCGGCGATCAGGCCGGCCATGGCGGTGCCGTGCCGCCCCCAGAGGCCCTTGGCGGCGCCGGTCAGGTCGGGGCCCTCGATCACGGCGCCGCGCAGGTCGGGGTGGCGGCCGTTCACGCCGGTGTCGAGCACGGCCACGACCACGCCCTCGCCCCTGCTCGACCGCCACGCCTCGGGCAGCCGCAGCGCGGCGAGCTGCCACTGCCCGGCCCGCGCGGCCTCGCCCACGTCGTCGAAGCCCACGTCGTCGGAGGCGCTCGCCGGGGCGATGCCGACCACCAGCGCGGCCACCAGGGCGGGCACGAGGAGCCGGCTCATCGGGTCAGCGCCCGGTACAGCGCCGTCGCGAGCTGGCGCGCGGTGTCGCGCAGCCGCGGCAGGACCCGGTCACCCGGCTGGTACGGTCGGCCGTCGGTGTATCCCGCGGCCGTCGCCACCAGGTAGTTCTCATGTGACCCGACCACCACGCCGGTGAAGTACTGGCGCTCGCCGAACCGCTCCGCGGGCCCACGGGGAAAGGCCAGCGGCCGCACGGTCGCGAGCCGCCCCGCGCGGTAGGACTCGGACCAGGGCCTGTCGAGCACGGCGATGCCCACGGTGGCGACGAACGTCTGGGTGCTGTCGGCGTACGTGGCGCGCAGGGCCACGCGGCAGCCGCGTCGTAAGGCGGCGGGCTGGAACGCCGTCCGGCAGGGCGCTTCCGGCGCGACCCCGGCCAGCACGTACGTGACCCGGGCCCCCGACGGGCTGAGGCCGGGCACGGTCTCGGGAAAGATCTGTGACACCGGCCAGGCGCGCCAGCGCTCTGACACCGGCGGCTCCGGCAGTGGCCAGATCACGGACAGTATGGAGAGCAGCACAACGGACAGCTGGAACACGTCGACCTCGAGCGGGAGATCTCGGGAGGGGAGGTTGCCCGCGTGTGCATTCTGACACGTGTCCGGAGGTCATTTGGTAAACAGACCGATACGCGGAGTAATTCCGATCTGCGAAGTTTCGCGCTAAGGAGTGGGAGAAAGTCGGACGTGTGCGCCAGGTGGGAGCCCCAGCCGCTGCGCCGCGTCGCCGGAATTGATCGCGATCGCGACCAGCCCCGCCGCGTCCGCGAACGCCACCAGCTCCCCGGGCGGCACCGCCGCGAACGTCTCCCGATACGGCAGCGCGAGCTGCCGCCTGCCCAGCCACACCCCGAGCGTGTCGCCCACCCGCACGCCCAGCGCGTGCAGGTCGCCGGCCGCGATCGAGAGCTGGGTGTTGCCGTAGCGGTCCACCGAGACGACCTCGCCCTCCACCGAACCGTCCCGCAGCAGCGAGGTCGGCACGGGCAGTGAGACCAGCCTGCCGACCGGCACCTCGGGCCCCAGCTCGCATGGTCTCAGCCCGCCGTACAGCCGCCCCGCGACCGGCGAGAACACGTCGCGCCCGTGAAAGGTCGGGGAGACCGGCCGCAGGAAGTGCTCATCGTTGCTGAGCTCGTATGCCGTCTCGGCGCCGCCGCTGGCGCGCACCGCCCACGACAGCAGCCCGTTGTCGGGACCGATGAACACCCGGCCGCCCGCCTCGACGGCCACCGCGCGTCTGGCGCCGCCCGCGCTCGGATCGACCGCGCCGATGTGGATGCCCTGGGGGAGGTACGGAATGGTCTGGGCGAGAATCGCCGCACCGCGCCGTACGTCTCCCGAGGGGACCAGGTGACACACGTCGATCACGCGTGCTTCGGGCGCGATCCCGGCGATCACACCGTGACACGCCGCCACATAACCATCGTCGAGCCCGTAGTCGGTGAGGAGTGTGATGACTGAGGTCACATTTCGTGACTGTACGTCTCCCAATCCGCCGTGAACAGCCGCACTCGGCACATTACGATTGGGACGGGCCGCATGCGTGCATCGACCCAAGCCCCTTTCGAGGAGGACACCATGGGAGCACCGCTCAGCGGTGACAATGCTGCCCAGGAACCGTCCCGCCAACCACTCTCAGAACGCGACATCGAGCTCCTCGCCTTCGAGCGCCAGTGGTGGCGTTACGCGGGCGCCAAGGAGCAGGCCATCAAGGAGAGCTTCGGGTTCTCCGCCACGCGCTATTACCAGTTGCTCGGTGAATTGATCGACAGACCGGAGGCGCTCGAGCACGATCCCATGCTGGTCAAGAGGCTGCGCAGGTTACGGTCCAGCCGCCAGCGTGACCGTGCGGCCAGGAGGCTCGGCATGCGTCCCTGATCGGCTGGGTACGGCAGCCGCGTGAGGAACATCCCTGGAATGGAAGCGATCTTGAGCGATCCGGCAGGCGCCGTGATCGGGCTCGACTTCGACGGCACGCTGTCGCCGATCGTGCCCGACCCCGCCAAGGCCGTGATCCACCCGAAGGCCCCCGAGGTGCTCGCCGCGCTGGGTGCCCACGTCCTGGCGGTCGCCATCGTGACCGGCAGGCCGCCGGCCACCGCGCTGGAGCTCGGCCCCGGCCTGGCCGACGTGCCCGGGCTGGTCGTGCTCGGGCACTACGGCTTCGAGCGCTGGGAGAACGGCCGGATCTCCGGCCCCCCGCCCCCTGCGGGCGTGCTCCGGGCGGAGGCGGAGCTGCCGCTGCTGCTCGACAAGCTCGCCCTGGAGGGCGTGACCGTGGAGGACAAGGTCCGGGCCGTGGCCGTGCACACCAGGCGCAGCCCCGACCCCGAGGGGGCGCTGGCCAGGCTGCGCGAGCCGCTGGCCGAGCTGGCAGAGAAGCACGACCTGGTGGTCGAGCCCGGGCGCTTCGTGCTGGAGCTGCGGCCGCCCGGCATGGACAAGGGGCAGGCGCTCAGCCTGTTCCTGGCCGAGCGGGCGGCGAGGTCCGTCATGTTCGTCGGCGACGACCTGGGCGACCTGGCCGCGTTCGCGGCCGTACGCGCGTCCGGGCTGCCCGGTGTGACCGTGTGCAGCGGCTCCGCCGAGGTCACCGCCCTGGCCGAGCAGGCCGACATCGTGGTGGAAGGGCCCGACGGAGTGGTGGCCCTGCTGCACGAACTGGCGTCCGCTTTCAGCCGTTCGTGATTGGTTTGCAAGTCCCGATCTCTAGGGTCGGGCACATGTTCAAGCGATATCTCGCCGCCTCGGCCGTGGCCGCGGCCACCCTCCTCGCCGCCGCCGTGCCCGCGAACGCCGCGACCGCGCAGCCGCTCAAGCTGCGTAACGGCCTGACCCTCTACATCCCCATCCAGTGGAAGGTCTACGGCACCGGCACCGACGCGGTCCAGGTCGTGACCGGCAAGTGCGCCAAGCCTCAGGGCTGGGGCTCGTCCAAGTGTGACGCGTTCTACGTCTTCGGCCCCAAGTACATCAAGCGCGGCGCCGAGGGATTCGGGCCCTACACCGGCAAGAACCCCTTCTACACGGCCAGCGACGTGCAGCCCTGCCCGTTCAACCCGAAGTGGGGCGAGATCATCGGCCCGAAGGTGACGAGAGGCCTGCGCCAGGTCGGGGAGGGGCACAAGGCCACGTACAACGCGTGGCGGTCCACGTGCCGCTCCTACTCCGGCAACAAGGTGTACACGCACTTCACGCAGCGCGAGTGGTACCTGGCGAAGAGCAAGATCCTGGTCGTCGACCAGTGGAACACGCCGGGCCTGGCCGACACGCTCAAGAACGCCGACTGGAGCTGAGGCGCGCGCCAGATCCCAGCGAGTGCCTCAGCTCTCAGCGAGTGCGTTCAGATCTCGGCGAGTGCGTCGAGCTGGGCCGCGAGCCACTTCTGCGGCGGCAGGGCGGTGGCCGCCGCGTGCAGCTTGTCGCGCCGCATCCGGCGCTCGTCCTCCGGCATGACGAGCGCCTGGTGCAGCGCGGCGGCCGTGCCGCTGATGTCGTACGGGTTCACCAGCAGCGCGTGCGGGCCCAGCTCGGCCGCCGCCCCCGCCTCGCGTGAGAGCACCAGCGCGCAGCGCGGCGACAGGACCGGGCCCTCCTTGGCGACCAGGTTCATCCCGTCGCGGATGGGGTTGACCAGCAGCACGTCGGCCATCCGGTACGCGGCCAGCGAGCGCGGGTAGTCGTCGTTGACGTTGAGTATCAGCGGGTCCCAGTCCTCGGTGGCGTACTCGTCCTCGATCTCCTGAGCGCGGCGCTGCACCGACGCGGTGTACTCGCGGTATTCGGGCAGGTCGTGCCGGCTCGGGTAGGCGAACGCCAGATGCACCACCTTCCCGTGCCACTCGGGGTGCGCGTCGAGGAACTCGCGGTAGGAGATCAGGCCGCGCACGATGTTCTTCGACAGCTCGGTGCGGTCGATGCGGACGATCAGCCGCCGGTCGCCCACCTGCTCCCTGAGCGCGGCCATGTGCGACTCGACATCGGGCTCGCAGGCCCGCTCCCACAGCGCCTCGCCGTCCACGCCCAGGCTGTGCACGCCGATGCGGGTGGTCCGGCCCTCGTAGGTGACGCTGCGGCCGGCGCGGTCGGCCTCCGCGCCCAGGAGCGCCTCACAGCAGTCCATGAACGCCTGCGCCCACCTGTCGGTGAGGAACCCGGCATGATCGGCGCCCAGGATGCCCTCCAGGACCTCTCCGACCACTTCGTCGGGCAGCAGGGAGAAGTATTCGGGCGGCGCCCAAGGGGTGTGGCTGAAGTGGGCGATGCGCAGGTCCGGCCGCTCGGCGCGGAGCATCGCCGGGGTCAGCGTCAGGTGGTAGTCCTGCACCATCACGCGGGCGCCGTGACCGGCCTCCTCGGCCAGCGCCAGCGCGAACGCGCCGTTGTAGTCGCGGTACGACTCCCACTCGCGCTCGAACCTCGTGCCGAAGTTGGGCGAGTTGGGGATGTCGTAGAGCAGGTGGTTGACGAACCACAGGGTGGAGTTGGCCACGGAGTTGTAGGCCCGGTGGAAGGTGGCGGGCGGGATGTCGAGCATGCGCAGCGGGCCCGTGTCGTAGCCGGCCTGATCGATCCTGCCGCCGGGCGCCAGGCGGACGGCGCTGCGGTCGCCGTCGGACAGCGCCGCGCACACCCACAGCACGCCGTCCTTCCTGACCACCCCGGACAGCCCGGACACCAGGCCGCCGCCACCGCGTTTCATGGTCAGTTCGCCGTCGTCGGAGACGGTGAACGAGACGGGTCCTCTGTTGGAGGCCACCAGAACGCTGTTCATCTAGGCTCCCTTCGCCCATAGGATCCCAGCTATGGCGCTTGATGAGCTAACCGAGGAACTCGCACGTTCCGCCGCAGCCGGAGATCATCGCGCACTTGGCGAACTTCTGGCTCGGATCGAGCCCGATGTGATGCGTCACTGCGCCCGGATCTTGCCCTACCACCAGGACGCCGAGGAGGCCTCGCAGGACACGTTGCTGGCCGTGGCGCGCAACATCGGGCGGTTCGAGGGCAGAGCCAGGTTCAGCACCTGGCTCCACATCGTGACGGCCAACTGCGCGCGCACCACGTACAGGTCGCTGAAGCGCAGGGCGGCCGAGCAGAGCTCCGACGAACTGCCCATGCAGAAGCCCGACGTGCGGCGGGTGAGCGTGATCGCCGGATCGCGGCTCGACCTCCTGGACGCCATGGAGGCGCTGGAGGCCGACAAGCCCGACCTGGCGCAGGCGCTGGTGCTGCGCGACATCGTCCAGCTCGACTACAACGAGGTGGCCGATCAGCTCGGCATCCCGCTCGGCACCGCCAAGTCGCGCATTCACCAGGCGCGGAAATACGTGCAGGGAGTGCTGGGGGAGGACTATCGTTGAGACATCGCATCTCACCTGTTGAGACAAGTGGCCATTTAGGCCCCCTGGGCAGGTAGAGTCCATTTCAACAACTGAATATTGCTCATCCAGAGGGGTGGAGGGACCGGCCCTACGAAGCCCCGGCAACCCTCCCGGCTTGAGGCTCGCGACCTGGCGAGGCCGACCGGGACAAGGTGCCAATTCCGGTCTGCGGTCAAGGTGGCCGCGGGCGAAGATGAGGGAAGGCCTCGCTTCATGTCGCTCGACTTTGGTCCTGCTGTCGGTCTGTCCTGCCGCGAATGCGGTACGCGTTACCCCCTCGGTCCCAGCTTCGCGTGTCAGGAGTGTTTCGGGCCGCTCGAAGCGGCCTATTCCTTCGGCACCGTGACCCGCGCGGACATCGAGTCGGGTCCGTCCAACATCTGGCGTTACCGGTCGTTGCTCCCCGTTCCTGTCGATGTCGCCAGTAAGCCCAACATGAACCCGGGATGGACCAAACTGGTCAAGGCCGGAAACCTCGGGCGCGCGCTCGGTCTCAAGTCCCTGTACGTCAAGGACGACTCGGGCAACCCCACCCATTCATTCAAGGACCGCGTGGTCGCCATCGCCGTCGAGGCGGCCCGTAACTTCGGCTTCCACACGCTTTCCTGCTCCTCCACCGGCAATCTCGCGGGCGCGGTCACCGCCGCGGCGGCGCGGGCCGGGCTCGAGGCGTGCGTGTTCATCCCGGCCAACCTGGAAGCGGCCAAGATCGCCATGGCCCGGGTGTTCGGCGGCAAGCTGATCGGCATCGACGGCACGTATGACGAGGTCAACAGGTTCTGCTCCGAGCTGATCGGCGACCCGCTGGGTGACAAGTGGGGGTTCGTCAACGTCAACCTGCGGCCGTACTACGCCGAGGGCTCGAAGACGCTCGCGTACGAGATCGCGGAGCAGCTCGGATGGCGGCTGCCCGAGCAGATCGTCATCCCCATCGCCTCGGGCTCGCAGCTCACCAAGATCGACAAGGGCTTCCGGGAGCTGGTGCAGCTGGGACTGGTCGAGGACACGCCGTACAAGATCTTCGGGGCGCAGGCGGCCGGGTGCTCGCCGGTCTCCACCGCGTACAAGGCGGGGCACGACGTCGTACAGCCGGTCAAGCCCGACACCATCGCCAAGTCCCTGGCCATCGGCAACCCGGCCGACGGGCCCTATGTGCTGGACATCGCCCGGCGCACCGGCGGGGCCGTCGAGGACGTCACCGACGCCGAGATCGTGGCCGCGATCAAGCTGCTGGCCTCGACCGAAGGCGTGTTCGCCGAGACGGCGGGCGGGGTGACCGTGGGCGTGCTGAAGAAGCTCGCCGAGAGCGGGCGGCTCGATCCCGAGGCCGAGACCGTGGTCCTCAACACCGGCGACGGACTCAAGACGCTCGACGCGATCAGCGACGACGCCAAGCCCACGGCCGTGATCCGGCCCTCCCTCGACGCGTTCCGCGCGGCTGTCTGACAACCAGGAAAGGCGAGTTTAACCATGAGCGTTACTGTGCGGATTCCCACCATTCTGCGCACGTACACCGGGGGTAACGCGGAAGTCAGTGGCGAGGGCGCGACTCTTCGTGACGTCCTCATCAAGCTGGACTCCGACTACCCGGGGATCGGCGCGAGAATTTTGGATGAATCGGGCAAGATTCGTCGTTTCGTCAACGTTTACGTTGGGGAAGAGGACGTCCGATTCGCCGAGGGGCTCGACACTGCAGCCCCTGAGGGCACTCAGATCTCTATCATCCCGGCGGTCGCCGGCGGCTGAGTGCTATAGATCACATCCTTGAAGGCGCCCCTTGTGGGCGCCTTCTGCTTTTCCAGGGCAAATGAACGTTTCATCGAGCTTCGGTGCGGAGAAATGCTTCTTTTGCGGATTGACTCTGTTGCCAAACCCCGTGCCACAGGTATGGTCGAGGGCGATCGTCTGGCCGATTTTCCGTTATGTCAGTCGATTACGGGTCTCGCGGAGGAATGGGCGAGATCTGTGGGCCCAGTAAGAGGAGTCGGAAGTGGCGCAGGGCACCGTCAAGTGGTTCAACGCGGACAAGGGCTACGGCTTCATCGCGGTAGACGGTGGTAAGGATGTATTCGTCCATTACTCAGCGATACTGATGGACGGGTACAGAGCTCTCGAACAGGGGCAGCGCGTCGAGTTCGAGATCACGCAAGGCCAGAAGGGTCCCCAGGCAGAGGCCGTTCGCGCGGTCTGACACGCCCCACCTGGTATGCACCGGCAGGATCGCGCGGTAGCGCAGTCCGTGCGAACCTGCCACCTCTCTTTCGTCGACTCGGGTGCGGCGAGCCGCATGGGGCAGCTCGCCGCGCTCTGCTTATTGCCTCTGCTCCGCAGAGGCGGCTCGGTCGCTGAAAGCCGTCGCCTTCCCTCGTCTCTCCGGTCGCTTCGCTCCCTGCGTTCCTCAGTCCAGGCAACGCGTGTTCAGGCGTCGGCGTACCCCCACCAGGGAAGGAACACCCGGTGGGTGTCCTCTCGCTTGCACTCGGCAGGGTAGAGTGCTAAACAGTTCGTTGGCACTCTCTGATGCAGAGTGCCAACGATCGGATCGGGACGATGGGGTCTGCCGAAGGAGACGCCGACCCATGCCGTCGCGGGCGTCGGCTCGGTCCACGACAAGCCACCCTGCATCTGGGAGGTCTAGCCTTATGGCAGCCAAGATGATCGCGTTTGACGAGGACGCCCGGCGCGGTCTCGAGCGCGGTATGAACCAGCTCGCCGACGCCGTCAAGGTGACCTTGGGTCCCAAGGGCCGCAACGTCGTGCTGGAGAAGAAGTGGGGCGCTCCCACGATCACCAACGACGGTGTGTCCATCGCCAAGGAGATCGAGCTCGAGGACCCCTGGGAGAAGATCGGCGCCGAGCTGGTCAAGGAAGTCGCCAAGAAGACGGACGACGTCGCCGGCGACGGCACCACGACCGCCACCGTGCTCGCCCAGGCGCTGGTGCGTGAGGGCCTGCGCAACGTCGCCGCCGGCGCCAACCCGATGGCCCTGAAGAAGGGCATCGAGGCCGCCGTCGAGCGCGTCAGCGAGGAGCTCTCCAAGCTGGCCAAGGACGTGGAGACCAAGGAGCAGATCGCTTCCACCGCCTCCATCTCCGCCGCCGACCCCGAGATCGGCTCGCTCATCGCCGAGGCGATGGACAAGGTCGGCAAGGAAGGCGTCATCACCGTCGAGGAGAGCAACACCTTCGGCCTCGAGCTCGAGCTCACCGAGGGCATGCGCTTCGACAAGGGCATGACGTCGATGTACTTCGTCACCGACTCGGACCGCATGGAGGCCGTGCTCGAGGACCCGTACATCCTGATCGTCAACAGCAAGGTCTCGGCCAACAAGGACCTGCTGCCGCTGCTCGACAAGGTCGTCCAGTCGGGCAAGCCGCTGCTGATCATCGCCGAGGACATCGAGGGCGAGGCCCTGGCGACCCTGGTCGTCAACAAGATCCGTGGCCTGTTCCGCTCCGTGGCGGTCAAGGCTCCGGGCTTCGGTGACCGCCGCAAGGCCATGCTCAACGACATCGCCATCCTGACCGGCGGCCAGGTCATCGCCGAGGAGGTCGGTCTCAAGCTCGAGAACGCCACCCTCGACCTGCTCGGCCGCGCCCGTAAGGTCGTGGTGACCAAGGACGAGACCACGATCGTGGACGGCGCCGGTGACGCCGAGCAGATCGCCGGCCGGGTCAACGAGATCCGCGCCGAGATCGAGCGCACCGACTCCGACTACGACCGCGAGAAGCTCCAGGAGCGCCTGGCCAAGCTGGCCGGCGGCGTGGCCGTCATCAAGGCCGGCGCCGCGACCGAGGTCGAGCTGAAGGAGCGCAAGCACCGCATCGAGGACGCCGTGCGCAACGCCAAGGCGGCCGTCGAGGAGGGCATCGTGCCCGGCGGTGGCGTGGCGCTGCTGCAGGCCGGCGCCAAGGCGTTCGACAAGCTCGAGCTCAACGGTGACGAGGCCACGGGCGCGGCGATCGTGCGCAAGGCCCTCGAGGAGCCGCTGAAGCAGATCGCCGTCAACGCCGGCCTTGAGGGCGGCGTCGTGGTGGAGCGCGTTCGCAACCTCACCCCGGGTGAGGGCCTGAACGCCGCTTCCGGCGAGTACGTCAACATGTTCGAGGCGGGCATCCTCGACCCGGCCAAGGTGACGCGCTCCGCGCTGCAGAACGCCGCTTCCATCGCGGCGCTCTTCCTCACCACCGAGGCCGTCATCGCGGAGAAGCCCGAGAAGACCCCTGCCGCTCCGGCCATGCCGGGCGGCGGCGACATGGACTTCTAGGTCTCTCCTCGCCGCAAGAGCGAAAGGCGGCCCGGGGTCTCCCCGGGCCGCCTTTGTGCGTTTCAGGACAGATCCGCTGGTCATACCCCGTAGACGGGGATGATGTGGCCGCGGGCCAGGGTGTTGGCGGTGATGTTGAAGCCCACCACGGCCGGGCTGACGTCGCCGTCCACGCCCAGCTTGTCGACCCCCAGCGCGTGGACCGTGAAGACGTAGCGGTGCGGGGCGCCAGGAGGCGGGGCCGCGCCGCCGTACTCCTTCTTGCCGTAGTCGTTGCGGGCGTGGATCGCCCCGGCGGGCAGGCCCTTGAACTCGGGGCCGTTGCCCGCGCCCGCGGGCAGCTCTGTCACGGAGGCAGGCAGGTCGAACAGCAGCCAGTGCCAGAAGCCGCTGCCCGTGGGGGCGTCGGGGTCGTAGCAGGTGACCGCGTAGCCACGGGTCTCGGCGGGCGCGCCCGACCAGCGGAGATGGGGTGACTGGTTCTGGCCCGTCATGCCCCAGTCGTTGAAGATGTGGAGGTCGCTCAGCCTCTCTCCGTCCCGGACGTCGTCGCTCTCGACCACGAGCGCGGGAACCGACGGCAGGTATTCGTGTGGCAGCGGTGCGGGCACGGCGTCCTCCTAGGTTGAGAGCTGCTTGCTCAGCCATCCTAGAAGCGGCCGTGCCCGCCGCCGGTCAGGTGATCGCGCCTACGCCGGCAGCTGCGCGGGCAGGGGCTTGTCGTGCAGGACCGTCAGCGACGTCACCGCTCGGGTCAGCACCACGTACAGTCTGGCCAGGCCCCGGGGCTCGGCCGCGACGATGTCGGCAGGCTCCACGACGATGACGTGGTCGTACTCCAGGCCCTTGGCCAGGGTCGCGGGGACGATCAACAGGCGGTGCTCCTCGGCGGAGTCCGGGTCGAGCACGGCATGGGGAATGCCGGCCAGCGCGCGCGAGACGTCGGCGATCAGGGCGTCCGGGACGATGACGCCGATGGAGCCCTCTTTGGCCAGGGCCTCCGCGGCGGCCTCCGCGACCGAGCCGCCGGGACGTACGGTGAGCGAGCCGACGCCTGGGCGGAGCGAGCGGGGAGCGGCCAGGTCGGGGGCGATGGAGGGGAGCAGGTGCGCGGCGTAGTCGAGGACCTCCCTCGGCACGCGGAAGCCGAGCGTCAGCTCGGTCACCTCGCCCTCGCGCTGGCCCAGGTGCTCGAGCACCGACTTCCACGAGCTGGTCGACCACGGGGTCGTGCCCTGGGCCAGGTCGCCCAGTACGGTGGCCGAGCCGTTGCGGCAGCGGCGGCCGAGCGCTCTCAGCTGCATCTCCGAGAGGTCCTGGGCCTCGTCCACCACCAGGTGGCCGAGTGACGGGGTGCGTTCCATCAGGTCGCGGAGTTCGTCCAGGAGCGCGGCGTCAGCGGCCGACCATTTGGCGGACTTCCAGCTCCGGTACGGCTTCCGCCAAATGAGCATTTCTTGCTCTTCGGGCGACAAATCGGATTTAGCTGCTTTGACGGCGGCAGCGAGAAATTCCGGGTCGGAGAGCAGGCGATAAAGGACCTGTTCTGGCGTTAGTTTTGGCCAGACCGTATCCACGAGCTGCTTCACCGGTTTCGACCTGGCCACGGCGTCCTGCACCCGGTCGTCGGGCGATTCGCCGCGCTGCTCCATTCGTACCAGCACCATATGAGCCAGCCGCTGGGCCAGCGCCGCCCGGCCCGGGTTGTATCGCGTCGTGCCGCGCAGAGAGGCGACGATCTCGCGTACCTCGTAGTCGGCCACCCGGAAGCGGTATGCCCCCTTCGTGAAGACGATGCCCTCCTCCGGCTTCACGATGTGCAGCCAGAGCGCGCGCTCGAGCACCGGCGCCATCCTGGCGTCGCCCTTCACGGCCGCCACCATCGGGTCCTCCGGCGCCGCGTGCTCGCCGAGCAGTCCCGCGACCGTGGTCTGGTCGACCTTGACCTCGCCGAGCGCGGGAAGTACGGAGGAGATGTAGGAGAGGAAGGCGCGGTTGGGTCCGACGATCATGACGCCGGCCCTGGCGAGGCGCTCGCGGTGGGTGAACAGCAGGTACGCCGCCCGGTGCAGGCCCACGGCGGTCTTCCCGGTGCCTGGGGCACCCTGGACGCATACCGTCTGGGCCAGGGTGGAGCGGACGATCTCGTCCTGGTCCGGCTGGATCGTGGCGACGATGTCGCGCATCGGGCCGGTTCGGGGGCGTTCGATCTCCTCGGTGAGGATCTTCGACGGGCCGATCTCGACGCCCTCGCCGAGCGGCTCGTCCTCGAACGCCGTCAGTGCGCCGCCGTGGTAGCCGAAGCGGCGCCGCCGTACGACGCTCATGGGATCGGCGGGGCTGGCCTGGTAGAACGCCCGCGACACCGGGGCGCGCCAGTCGATGACCAGGGGCTTGCTGTGGCCGTCGTGCACGTGGCGGCGGCCGACGTAGATCGTGCTCGGGAGGTCGTCGCCCGAGGCGCGGTCGAGGCGGCCGAAGAACAGCGGCGTGTCGGGATGGTCGGCGAGCGCGGCCACCCGCTGGTCGAGGAGGGCCTGGAGGATCTGCTGCGAGACCCAGTCACCCGCCGCGTCGGCGGACAGCGACTGGGCGTGTGCGCGCATGGCCTTCAGCGCGGCTCTGGACTCCGCCAGGTGAGCCTGCTCGGCGGCGAGCACGTCGGAGGGTATGTCGGGGGCCAACTGGTGTCCGGGCATGCGAAAGCGCCTCCCTGGGTGGTAACGGAGGTGGTCAAGGCAGCGAATCGGCCAGTCTAGTGGCGACTCTGGGCGGCTTCCAAAGCATTTACCGCCCGTGTCCGGCCCTGTGGCGGGAGGTGAGTGGGTCCCGCGCGGGCCCCCTCGCGCGCCGGTGCGGGGAGGAGATGCGTGGCGGAGGCCGTCGGGGACGGGCGGAGTAGCGGTTGTCCGGGCGGGGTAGGGACGGATGGTGGCGCGGATTCAGCTGCGTTTCTCGCCGATCATCCCCACGATCGCGAGCTTCCTGCTAGCAGCCCTCTGGGCGTTGTCGGTGTTCGCGGACTGGGGCCTGGAGGCGTTCTGCGCAGGCGGCGAGTCCGCTTCGACGTGCTCACAACGTCTCGGTACGGTCTCCACGGTGTCAGGGCTGTTCGCCGTGCTCGCCGCCTGCTGCACGGTGGCCGCCTGGCTCCTCCCGTGGTCCAGGAACGACCCGCGCACGTTCGGGCGGATCATGGGCGCGGGCGTGCTCGCCTGGATCGCCGCGGAGGGCGTGCTGTTCCTCGGCGGTCTGATGGTGCGATAGCAGCCCCCCGCGCAGCGAGCCCCGCTGGCTGGCAACTAACGGCCAATACCGAAAAAATCGGGCATTTCAGGTGGGTTTGTCGGATCATGGGGGTATGTCGCAGGCGGCGTGATAGTACGCAGGTGAGGGGGGTGGTTCGATTGTCTTCGGCCCGAGGAGTCTCGTGGACGTGACACCACGTTGAACATGCCTGGCCGCTCGAGGTGAGCGGCCGGGCATCACACCTCGCCGAACACGTCGTCAGCGTCGATGATCTGGTACGCGTACCCCTGCTCGGCCAGGAACCGCTGACGGTGCGCCGCGAACTCCTGGTCCACCGTGTCCCTGCTCACGATCGTGTAGAACCGTGCGCCCCCGCCGTCGGCCTTGGGCCGCAACACCCGTCCGAGCCGCTGGGCCTCCTCCTGGCGTGAGCCGAACGTGCCCGACACCTGGATGGCGATGGCCGCCTCCGGCAGGTCGATGGAGAAGTTGGCCACCTTCGACACCACCAGCACCTGGATCTCCTTGTCGCGGAACGCCTGGTAGAGCCGCTCGCGCTCCTTGATCCGGGTCTCGCCCTTGATGACCGGCGCGTTGAGGTGTTCGCCGAGCTCGTCGAGCTGGTCGATGTACTGGCCGATGACCAGCACCTGCTCGCCGAGGTGGCGGCGGACCAGCGCCTCGGTCACGTGCGTCTTGGACGGCGTGGTGGCGCAGAAGCGGTAGCGCTCCTCGGACTCGGCCATCGCGTACGCCAGTCGCTCCTCGTCCGTGAGCGTGACACGCACCTCCACGCAGTCGGCGGGCGCGATCCAGCCCTGGTTCTCCATCTCCTTCCACGGCGCGTCGTACCGCTTGGGACCGATCAGCGAGAACACGTCGCCCTCGCGCCCGTCCTCGCGCACCAGCGTCGCGGTCAGCCCCACGCGCCTGCGGGCCTGCAGGTCGGCGGTCATCCTGAAGATCGGCGCGGGCAGCAGGTGCACCTCGTCGTAGACGATCAGGCCCCAGTCGCGGGCGTCGAACAGCTCCAGGTGCGAGTAGACGCCCTTCCGCCTGGTCGTCATCACCTGGTACGTGGCGATGGTGACCGGGCGGATCTCCTTCTTCGAGCCGGAGTACTCGCCGATCTCGTCCTCGGTCAGCGACGTGCGCTTGAGCAGCTCGGTCTTCCACTGGTGGGCCGAGACCGTGTTCGTCACCAGGATGAGCGTGGTGGCCTGGGCGTGCGCCATGGCGGCCGCGCCGACGATGGTCTTGCCGGCGCCGCAGGGCAGCACGACCACGCCCGAGCCGCCGTTCCAGAACGCGTCCGCCGCCTCCCGCTGGTACGGCCGCAGTGCCCAGCCCTCCTGCAGCAGCTTGATCGGGTGGGCCTCGCCGTCCACGTAGCCGGCCAGGTCTTCCGCCGGCCAGCCCAGCTTGAGCAGGGCCTGCTTGACGTTGCCGCGGTCGCTCGGGTGCACGATGACCGAGTCGGCGCCGAGCCGCTCGCCCAGCATCGGCTGGATCTTCTTGGAGCGCAGCACCTCTTCCAGCACCGCCCGGTCGGTGGAGGTCAGCACCAGGCCGTTGACCGGGTCCTTCTCCAGCCGGAGCCGGCCGTACCTGGCCATGGTCTCGGCGATGTCCACCAGCAGCGCGTGCGGCACGGGGTAGCGGCTGAAGCTGATCAGCGCGTCGATGACCTGCTCGGCGTCGTGTCCGGCGGCGCGGGCGTTCCAGAGGGCCAGGGGGGTGACGCGGTAGGTGTGCACGTGTTCGGGAGCGCGCTCGAGCTCGGCGAACGGCGCGATCGCCTTACGGCACTCGCCCGCGCGTTCGTGGTCGACCTCGAGCAGCAGCGTCTTGTCCGACTGGACGATCAGCGGTCCATCGCTCACTGGGATTCTCCGTGGTGTCGTACGGGGGCCTCGCGCAACAGGACCATCGTCTCCTGATCCCGGCTCCCCCGCTCCGAGACTCCAACAACCCGCGAGCCCGGATTAGTCCAAGAAGCCCCGCCGAAGTGCCGTGGCAGGGCTCAGGAGTGGTCGTCCAGGTAGCCGGCGAGCCCCAGGAAGAGGAAGACGGCGATGCCCAGCACGAAGCCGACCCCGAACAGGACCCAGCTCCAGATCACCATCGTGCGGGCGGCCTGCGGCTCCGTGCGGGCCTTGCCGAGCGCCAGGCCGGCCAGGATCGCGCCGGGCAGGCCGAGGATGTTGCAGCACGAGACGAGCGCGAGGAGGTTGAGCACGAGCGAGACGATCGCGTTGGCGCTGGGCCCCTCGTTGCGCGGCGGCGGGGGATAGCCGTAGCCGTAGCCGTACTGCGGGGGCGGCTGCTCGCCGTAGGGCGCGCCATAGGGCTGGTACGGATAGCCCGACGAATCTTCCTGGCTCATGGTCACCTCCAGACACGTCAACACTTATCACGGAAATGCGACGTGCCTGACCTGAGTGCGCGATCCGGCAAGGGGATCGAGGCGGATCTAGAGCCGCGCCCGCAGGGCCTTCCTGTCGAGCTTGAGCACGCTCGTGACCGGGACCGAGTCCACGAACCGCACCTCCCGCGGATACTTCACCCGGCCCACCCGCTCGCGCGCCCACTCGATGAGCTCCTCGGCCGTCACCGACGCCCCCTGCCGGAGCTGGACGAACGCCACGACCTCCTCGCCGATCCGCGGCTCCGGCCGCCCCACGACGCCCGAGCTCACCACGTCGGGGTGCCGGTTGAGCGCGTCCTCGACGTCGCGCGGGAACACGTTGAAGCCGCCGCGGATGATCAGGTCCTTCTTCCTGTCGACGATGTAGAGGTAGCCGTCGTCGTCCAGGCAGCCGATGTCGCCGGTACGCAGCTCGCCGCCGACCAGCGCGGTGCCCTCGGGGTCCGGCTCGTGCTCGCCCCAGTAACCGAGCATCAGCGAGTCCCCCGAGACGCAGACCTCGCCGACGTCCCCCATCTCCACCGCCTCGCCGTCGCCGTCGCGGATGGTGATCGTGTAGCCGGGCAGCGGCAGGCCGACGCTGCCCGCCTTGCGCCCGTCCGGAGGGTTGAACGTGGTGACGGCGCTGGTCTCGGTCAGGCCGTACCCCTCGAGGATCCGCACGCCCGGCATCCTGCGCTCGAACTCCTCCAGCACGTCCCTCCCGAGCGGCGCCGCGCCGCAGGTGAGGTACGAGAGGTCGGGCAGCGGGTGCGACTCGAGCGGCTCGGCGAGGAGCAGCTGGATCATGGTGGGCACGACGGTGCCGAACTGGACGCGCTGCTCGGCGGCCAGCCTGAGGAACGCCTCCGGCTCGAACCGGCGCATCAGCACCGCCTGCTGCGGCTCCGTGGCGTGCATGGAGGCGACCGAGATGATCAGCCCGTACGCGTGGGAGAGCGGCACCGGCAGCAGGGCGCGGTTCTTCCCCTCCTGGTGGGAGGTGTCCCAGACGTCCTTGGCCACCTTCCAGAGTCCCTGGTGGCTCAGCATGACGCCCTTGGCCTTGCCGGTCGTGCCGCCGGTGTACATGAGCGCCGCCAGATCGCCCGGGTCCCTGGTCACCGGGCCGCGTTCGGACGCTCGTTCCAGCTCGCCCGTGTCCACATAAATAGGGATATCGGTGGCGGCGGCCCGTACGGTCTCCGCCAGCTCGGGCGAGGTGACGATCGCGGACGCGCCGCTGTCGAGCAGGATGTGCCGCAGCTCCTCGGCGCCCACCAGGAACACCACCGGCGTCACCACCGCGCCCGCGGCCCAGAGCGCCTGGTAGATCAGCGGCACCTCCGGCGAGGTCGCCATCATCACGACCACCCGGTCACCTGGCCTGATCCCCGCCTCGACGAAGCCGCCGCACATCCGGCGCGCCCGCTCGGCGAGCACGTGACTGCGATGCCAGACCCCCTCGTAGAAGACCGCATCGTGATCGTCGAAGCGGCCCCATGACTCCTCGGCCAACCGGCCCAACGTTTGCTCGCTCATCACATGCCCAACCTGATGTGATCGAGGTTCTGCCGTCAAGGCTTGACTACGCTCAGTGGACAGAGCGGGGTTGGGGAGTAAATGGCGATATATCTCCCTTGTGGCTATTCTTGTTCTCTCGTTCGTCTAGATCGTGTAATGGTGGAGACCTAGGGGCCGTGGGGCCTGCCGAGAGCAATGGAGGACATGATCGACACGTCCGCGACAGCGGCCCTGGCGGTGAGTCTCGCGCGAAAAGCCTGGTCGGGCAGGGGTCGTGACTCTGCGCGACCGTCCGGTATTAAGCGAAGAAACTTGTTAGGCGACGATATTTTCCGTAGAAAAGTTTCCAGTCAACCCTGAGGTGACTTTCGTGGCCGAAACGCCTGAATCGGGCGAGATCGATCTCGACGACAGAACGCTCCGCCGGCACCTCATAACCATCTCCGACTACGTACGGTCGGTCGCGGCGCCGGTCACCAGAGACCTCAGCAGGCGGGAGGCGGACGCGCTCCTGCGCTCCTACCTGGAGCCCGACTGCTTCCCCGAGGCGGTGCGCCGGCTCTCCGTCCGCCACCTGCTCGTGCTCGTGGGCGAGGAGGAGACGGGCAAACGATCGGGGGCCATGGCCCTGCTCTCCCGCATGTCCCTGGCCGACGGCGACGCGATCACCGTGCTCTCGCCCGCCCGCACCGCCGCCGAGCTGCTGTCCAGGACCGAGTACGAGCCGGGCAGGGCGTACCTGCTGCACGACTGGATCACGGAGAGCACCGACAGGGTCGAGCTGGTCAACCTGGCGCGCAAGCTGGCCGAGCTGGGCTCGTACCTGGTCATCACCAGGAACGGCGCACCCTCGCAGGCGGTCGAGGTGGAGCAGCCGTGGTCCGCACCCGACCCCGGGGAGCTGTTCGACTTCTGCCTGAGGACGTACGACGTGCGTGCCGTGCGGACCCCGGAGGAGCTCGCCCGGGCCAGGGACCTGGCGCTGGTCCTGCCGACGCCGGCCGAGGTCGTGAGCCTGGCCACGCGGTTGGCGCAGGGCGAGGAGCCGGCCGGGGAGCAGGTGGCGGCCTGGTTCGACACCAAGCCGCCGCTGCACGAGGTGCGGGAGGCGGCGGCGCTGGCGTTCCTGCACGGGGCGGCCGAGCCGGTGTTCGAGCGGCAGTTCGCCCGGCTCGAGCGGATCTGTCAGACGCACGAGAAGCGCGGGCCCCGGCCGGCCGGCGCTCCTCATCCCTTGATCGGCTTTCACGAGGGGCGGGTGGGCTTCCTGGCGCCGCACCACCGTGGCCAGGTCCTCGCCGAGTTGGTCGGACGGTACGGGTTCTGGCTGTGGCAGCCGTTGCGCGAATGGGTGCGGTCGCTGCCCTTGGAGGGCCTCGAGGAGTCGGTACGGGCTTCGGAGGGCGTGGCGTCGCTGGCGGCGTACTCGCTGGGGGAGGTCCGGGAGGAGTTCCTGGAGGTGTGGGCGCGGGGCGGTGGCGCGGAGCCGCTGGCGGCGGGGAACGCGCTGTCGTACATGTGCGCCGACGACACGCTCGCCCCTGAGGCGCTGCGGCTCGCGCTGGCCTGGGCCGACGAGCCCGGGGACCCACGGGCCGCGGCGGCGGCGGTGGCGCTGGGCGGCGGGCTGTCCGTCCGGTACCCGGTCGACGCGCTGCGGCACCTACGGCGGCTGGCATCCTGCGACGGACCCGTGGCGACGGTGGCCAGGGGATCGCTGGCGCTGCTGCTCCGTCAGGCGGGCAAACGCGACGACGCCCACGCCCGCACCCTGATCGCCCTGGCCGCAACCACTGCCACGGGCTCCTGACCCCGCACACCCTGGCCGCTTGGGGTCAGAGGCCGGCGACGCCGGTGATGCGGTGGAGGGCGAAGCGGTGGACGGCGGCCCGGGTCTCGTCGTAGGCCGTCAGGTAGCCGCCCTCCATCCGGGCCGGCTCCAGGATGCGCGAGGTCGCGTTGCCCTGGGAGTCGAGGTAGCCGATCCACACGCGTACGCCCTGCTTGATCGCGTCCTGAAGGGCCGAGATGGTGGCCGTCGCGGGCCCGCGCGGCACCTGGCCGCCCGGCGCCTCCACGGGCTCGCGCCGCGCCAGGTGCGCCGCGTCGCCGGCCCGCATGGCGCGTACGGCCGCCACCGCCACCTCGGGGTCCAGGCCGTTGCCCGAGGAGACGGTACGGACCGGCGCGGGTCCCTCGGTACGGCGGCTGTCGAGCTGGGAGATGATCACGTCGCCGTCGAGCGACTCGGCCACGGGCGCGTACCCCATGGCACGCAGCGAGTCGACCAGCGCCGCCCTGGACGAGCGGGAGGCGATGACGGTGGGTGCCAGCCGGCGCAGCCGCAGCGCGGCGGAGCGCCGGTCGGCGGTGATCTGGTCGAGCAGCGCGGGGTCGTCGCAGCGGATGTACGCGCTCGCGGTGCCCACCCGGATGCGGCCGTGGCGCCTGGCCACGTCGGTCACCAGGTACGACAGAGCCTGTGGCACCGGGGTGGCCGAGTGGCGGGCCAGCATCGACACCAGCTCCTCGCCCCCGTGCCCGGCGTCGAGCGCCCGCCTGATCGAGCTCTCGCTGAACCGGTAGACCGTCGCACCGCCCTTCGACTCCACGTCGGCGGTGAGCGTCATCCAGCGGTTGAGCTCGCTCGTGAGCGGCCCTGGCGCGACGGCGGTGAGGTCGGCCTGGAGCAGCACGTGATCGACGGGCTCGGGCAGCAGCGGCGCCAGCGCCTCGGCCGGCTCGCCGCCGTCGAGCAGCGCCCGCCCGTGCGTCGACAGCGCGCCCAGCCCCGTCACGCCCACCTGCTCGGCCTCCCGTAGCGCGAACTCGGTGAGCCGCTCCCGCAACGGCCCCTTGCGGCGCGGCTGCTCCCACGCCAGCCGTTCGAGCACGGAGTCACGTGAGGGCGCGAGGCCCGGCGCGGCGGCCAGCACGCCCAGCGTGGCGGCCCTGACCCCGGGGGCGGAGGCGCGGCGCAGGTCGGTGTGCAGGGCGTTGAGCGGCCTGTCACGGTCGTCCCGCTCACCCACCAGCCCTGGCACGCGGTCCATCTGCAGCCACGTGGACGCGAGCGTGACCCACCGGTCGGCGGTCGCCCTGACCCGCCACAGGTCGTAGCCGGAGGTCGGCAGCCACTCGCCGTCCACGCCGCCGCCGGCCGCGATCAGCCCCGCCGCGTGCGCGACCTCGACCACCAGCGCCGCCACCCACTCGGGCAGATCCAGCTCGCTCGCCGTGCGCTTCAGATCGCGTACGCCGAGACCGCCGGTACGCAGCACGCCCGGCGAATCGACGCTCCACCGGTCGCACAGCTCCTCGACCGACCTGACGAACGAGAACGCCTGCCCCGCCGCCGTGCGGTCGGCCAGGTCCTTGTCACGCGTGGCCCCTTCGAGCGGCGGCGGTACGGCCAGCAGGCCGCGGTGCACCCGCCCGCCACGCAGGTGGAGCCCCACTTCGCGGGGCAGCGTCACGCTCTCCTCGCCCGTGGCCGCCAGCAGCCCCCTGGCCAGCAGCTCCTCGATGGGCGAACGGGCGGAGGCCACGCGTACCTCGCGCCTGGCGTTGGGCACGCGCCCGGTGGGCGGACCCCAGGCGAGCTGGTCGAGCGCGCCCCTGGCCTCGGGCGAGACGGACTCGATGAGCGCGGCAGGCTCGGCCAGCGCGGCCGCCAGCCGTTCCTTGCCTGAGCCCTGGGTGTCCGGCGCGATGTCGTCGGCCATCTCGTCGAGCTGCTCCGGCGGGTGATGCCGGAACGCGTCGACCGCCCTCGGACCGAGCCCCGCCGGGTCCTCGAGCACCTTGCGCACGCCGGGGCCCAGGTCGAGCGCGTCGTCGGACCCGTAGACCAGCGCCAGGTCAAACAGCCTGTCGAGCGCCGCCGACAGCGCGGGCCCGGCGTCGGGGCCTGGCCGATCGCCGCCCAGGGCCGCGCTCACGAGCTCGCGCAGCCGTTCCCCGGACACCGGACCGTCCTGTACGGCCAGCGTCTCCACGACGGCGAGCGTGAAACGGTCGAGCCGGTCGAGCACTCTGCCGATCGCCGACGGGCTGCCTGCCCGCGACGCCAGCCCTTCCAGATGCGCGGGCACCGGAGTGATCAGCTCGGGCCGCGCGGAGACGAGCGCCCGTAGCTGTTCGTCGGTGCGCCCCCTGATCCACTCCGTGAACTCCATCGTTGCCATGGTATGTCCCCCCTGATTGGGGCAGCATGGCTAGACGTGATGGAGCGCGCGGACCAGCTCGTCCTGAACTACGTCTCCAAGGCGGCCGACGCCGCCCACGGCGTGCTCAGGGCCGATCAGCGGCTCGACTTCGCCAAGCGGCTGCGGGCCAGGATCGAGGTCGAACGGCACGGCAGCCAGAACGCCCGCGAGGTGTCGAAGGTGCTGGCCAGGTTCGGCGACCCGGCGGCCCTGGTGGAGCGCGAGGCTCGCCGGCTGGCCGAGGCGGGCATACCCACCAAGCGCGACGCGGCGGCGGGAGTCCCTGCCACAGGCCATGATCCCGCATCCACGCAGGAGCAGCCTCCGGGTGCCGGGCCGGTCCCTGGCCAGGACGCGGGGTCCACGAGGCGGTTCCCCGCGATCGTGGACGACGGTGACGTGCCTGCGGGCGTGCGGACGTACCGGAGGATCGCTCAGGAGAGCCTCGGCGGGCGGCCGGGCCGGGGGCTGCCGTTCGCGGGGCTGCGCAGGCTGGCCATGTCCACCGCGAACCCGATGGCGACCGGCGGCAGGGACGCCAGGACCATCGTCAAGGAGCACTCGCGCGAAACCGCCGCGATGGTCATCCTGGTGCTGGCGGCGCTGCTGCTGCCGTTCGACCTGCCGCCGGTGGCGATCTTTGAGATCCCCGTGCTGGTGTGGGCGGCCGGCGCGGTGATCGTGCTGTTCAGCGAGAGCTGGAAGCTGGGCGACAAGCTGCTCGGGATCGGCGCGCCGCTGCTCGGCTACTCGGTGGGCGGCGTGCTCATCGGGGGGCTGCGGGTGGGGAGCGAGCCGGGGCTGCAGGCGTTCTTCACGCAGTTCTACGACGTCAGCGGCACGATGTTCATGATCGGGACCGGGCTGGGCGTGGTGTGGCTGGCCTACCGGCTGCTCGACGTCAGCTGACCGGTGCGGGGCTCGGGAGGAGCCCGACCGCCAGGCGTACCCAGGCGGCGACGAACTGGTCCTTGTCGGCGTGCCCCGGAAGCTCGCCCACGGTCTCCTGGAACAGGCGGTAGTGCACCACGGAGCCGCCGAGCACCGCCGAGATGCCCGTCCAGTCGAGCTCGACGTCCCTGTACTCGGGCTGCGCCCTGAACCAGGCCACGATCGCGTCGAACATGGGCTGCAGCAGCCCCTCCCGCACCACGGCGACCAGCTCGGGGAACTGGCTCAGGTCGCGGAAGAACACCCGGGTCAGCTCGGACTCCTCGCGTACCTTGGCCAGCCCGGCGCGGCACACGTGGGACAGCCGCTCCTCCAGGTCCACCGACGCTTCCATGGCGCTCAGCTCGGCCAGGCTCTCCGCCACCTGGCTCCTGGTGCGGCTGGCGTGCTCGTTGATCGCCGCGGCCAGCACCTCGTACTTGGACTTGAAGTGCCGGTAGAGCCCTCCGGCGCCGGGGGACAGCCCTGAGGCGGCCTCGATCTCCGCTACCGAAGTGGCGGAGTAGCCCCGCTCGGCGAACAGTCGCAGGGCCTCATCGATGATCCGCTCACGGGTTGATCTGGTCATATTTATCCTGGTACCTCCAGGTTGAGGGTAGCCCTAACAGCGGATACGTCCAGCGGGTCGCCGCAAGCGGCGGAGCGCGTGCTCATGGAGCGGCGCGCCGGATCAGGCCCGCGAGCGCGGAGCCGATGATCAGCCAGACGACCGCGGCGAGGCCGCAGTTGACCAGCGTCGTCCAGCGCGGATCGGCAAGCTGGAACAGGTTGGCCAGGCCCAGCGACAGCGATGAGGCGAGCGACTCCACGAACTGGTACCAGACGTTGGCGGGGTTGGCCTTGAACACCGTGAACACCGCGTACAGCACCATGATCAGCGCGGCCACCTTGGAGGCGACCTTGACCAGGTAGGCGAGGGCCGACACGGTCCGGTGCCAGGCCGTCACCGTCGGACGGGCCGGTCTGGCGGGCCGGTGCGGGCGCGGCGGGGCGGAGGAGGCGACGAGCCGGTCTCCGGCATGCGGCGGCTTGGGGGGGTCGGTCACAGCCGCTCCTCTCCGATAAGTAATTCCTTTCATCGCATTCTTACGGTCCCACAACAAGGCTGTCAGTAGGGGACCGCCGTTACGTGTGCTTGGACGCCGTTTGGCATCCTGCACATGTGATGACTTCGGTGGGATTCGACCTAGACATGACATTGGCTGACACACGAGCGGGGATCGCCGCCGTTTACGACGAGCTGTCCGTGCGTTTGGGCGTGACCATTGACTCCGCGGCAGTGGTGAGGAGACTGGGCCCGCCGCTGGAGACGGAGCTGGCCAACTGGCTGCCTCTCGAGGAGGTCGCGGCGGCCGCCGACCTCTATAGGGAGATATATCCGGAAATGGGGGTGCCGGTGCACACGGCCATGGCCGGCGCGCACGACGCGATCGAGGCCGTACGCGCCGGCGGCGGCCGGGTGATCGTGGTGACCGGCAAGAACCTGCGGGACGCCATCGGCACGGTCAAGGTTCTCGGCCTCGCCGTGGACGAAGTGGTCGGCTCGGTTTTCGGTGCGGCCAAGGGTTCGGCTCTCGCGCAGTTCGGCGCGGCGGCTTATGTTGGTGACCATGTCGCGGACATCGAGGCGGCACGTGCCGGCGGCGCCGTGAGCGTGACAGTCGCGACCGGCCCTTACACGGTGGGAGAGCTGCGTGAACACGGAACAGATGTGGCGCTGACCGACCTGACCGAATTCGCCGCCTGGTTCGCCGGTTGGCGCAAGCATGATGAACTCCGGTAATTGTTCGGGATTTACCCGGTCGCCCTGGCGCGCTCAGGGGCATAACCTACATCCATCCATCTTTTCGACTGTTTGAACGAGGTCCTCCTGTGCCGAGTGGCAAGGTCAAGTGGTACGACGCCGACAAGGGATTCGGCTTCCTCACCCGTGACGACGGCGGTGAGGTCTTCGTGCATTCATCCGCGCTGCCCACCGGTGCGGGGCCGCTCAAGCCTGGTCAGAAGGTCGAGTTCGGGGTGGCCGAAGGGCGTCGCGGTCAGCAGGCGCTGTCGGTCAGGATCCTGGAGCAGCCGCCGACCCTGGCCAAGGTCAAGCCCAAGGGCAAGCGCAAGAAGCCGGACGAGATGGTCGTCATCGTCGAAGACCTGATCAAGCTGCTCGACGGCGTCTCGACCTCCTACCAGCGCGGCAAGCACCCGGACGCGGCGCACGCCAAGAAGATCGCACAGGTGCTCAGGGCCGTCGCCGACGACCTCGACGCCTGAGACGGCCGCGCCCCGCGGTCGTCTCAGCCGTTGGGGTTGGTGAGGGGTTTGGTCGGGTCGAGGGCGTCGGCGCGCTGAGGTTCGCGCTCGCCGGCCTCGGCCCGTTCCCTGTGGAGCTTGGCGTCGGTCGCGCGTACGCGCTTCCTCCTGGCGATCAGCAGCCAGCCGAGCGCGGCCGTCAGGGCGACGGCCAGCGTGACCAGCCCGGCCAGGCTGCTCTGGGACAGCGACAGCACCAGCCCGACCAGGCCGCCGAACACCCAGGCGAGCTGGAGCATCGCCTCGACCACGCCGAACGTGGACGAGCGCACCTCCTCGCCGATCTCCCGCTGCACGATCGCGTCGAGCGCGAGCTTGCCGAGCTCCTGCGCGAAGGCCGTGATCAGCGAGATGGCCAGCGCGGTCCACAGGTCGAAGAAGATCGCGGTCCCGATGGCGGTCACGACGGTCACGGCCAGCGTGACCAGCACGATGAGCTGCGGCGCGTGGTTGCGCGTCCAGTTGGCCACGGCGGCGCCGACCAGGCCGCCCAGCCCGGCCGCGGCCGCCAGCAGCGCGATCGTCTTCGTGATGTCGAAGAACGGGTCCTGCGTCCCCGCGGCCAGCCACGGCACCGCCTTGTCCTGCACCAGGAACAGCAGGAAGAACAGCAGGAACCCGGAGAAGACCCGGAGCGCCACGTTCGCCCAGACGGCCTCGGCGACCGCGGGGCCCACCTTGAGCAGGGTGCGCCACCGGGGCGCCGCGCCCTCTTCCTCCAGGTCGGGCGAGTCGATGTGGCGCGGCAGGCGTACGGCGGCGACTCCCAGCAGCAGGAAGGCCACCATCGCGACGCGCAGCACCATCGCGCTGCCCAGCCACGCGGTCAGCCCCGCGCCGATCGGCACCGCGACGCCCGCGGAGATCAACGTGAACAGCGCCACCCGCGCGTTCGCCGACACCAGCGTGATGTCGGCGGGCAGCACACTCGGCATGATCGCCGCCCGCGACACGTTGTACGCCTTCGACAGCACCAGCACGCCCAGCGCCCCGATGAACAGCGTCGGCAGGTCGCCCGGCCCCACCGCGGCGGCCATCGCGAAGCAGAGCAGCCCCCGCCCGAACAGCGTGCCCGCCATCACGTACCGCCGCCCCGACCTGAACCTGTCGAGTATCGGCCCCACGAACGGCGCCAGCAGCCCGAAGGGCAGCATCGTGATGACCAGGTAGAGAGCCACCGAGCCGCGGGCCTCGCCCACGGGCACGCCGAAGAAGACCGTGCTCGCCAGCGCCACCGTGACCAGCGCGTCGCCCGCGCTGTTGCCCGCCGACAGTTCGATCAGGCGGCCGAGCCCGGTGCGGTCCGCGCCGTTGGCGTACGTGAGGCGCCGCGTCGCTTTGCCGACTTTTCGCGCACCTTTTGCCGTGGCCCTGCCGGCCCTGGCCGTGCCGCCGGCTGTGGCCCTGCTCGCGCGCGCAGTGGCGCGCCCCGCGTCGGTGACGCCGCGCGCCACCCGCCGCGAGACCTCACGCGCCCGGCCCCAGCCACCCTCCACGAATACCAGTCTTACCCGATTCGTCCGCGATCTCGGAGCAGGATCCCCTGTTGTGGACGTCTCCGGTCCGCCCATGGGTGAGAATGAAGTGTGAGCGAACAGCACCTTTCGGCGGAGGCTGCCCGATGAGCCGCACCAGGGCCCGCGTCTCCGCTCCCGACGAGGCGTGTGTCGCCGCGGTCGATCTGGCGCGTGCCGCGGCGGAGGAGCTCGCGCGTCCGGGGGAGCCCGGCGAGCACCTCGGCTTCGAGAGCGAAGGCGACCGGATCGTCACCCACTACTTCGCCTGTCTCGACAGGGCCTATCGCGGCTGGCGCTGGGCCGTCACGGTCACGCGCGCCTCGCGGGCCAAGAAGGTCACGGTCAGCGAGGCCGTCCTGCTGCCGGGCACCGGAGCGCTGCTCGCGCCCGAGTGGCTGCCGTGGAGCGAGCGGCTGCGCCCCGGCGACCTCGGCGTGGGCGACCTGCTGCCGACACCCGAGGACGACGACAGGCTCGCGCCGGGTTTCACCGAGACCGACGACGAGGCAGAGCATCAGGCGGTTTTCGAGTACGGCCTGGGCCGGGCCCGTGTGCTCTCGGCCATCGGCAAGGACCGGGCAGCCAGGCGCTGGCACTCGGGCGAGCACGGGCCGCACACGCCGATCGCACACGCCGCACCCGCGCAGTGCTCCACCTGCGGCTTCTACTGGATGCTCACGGGTGGCTTGCGGCACATGTTCGGGGTCTGCGCCAATGAGTACGCGCCGGACGACGGCAAGGTCGTCGCGGCCGACCACGGCTGCGGCGCCCATTCCGAGGCCGCCGTGCTGCCGCCGCCCGTCGAGCAGGCCATCCCCATCCTCGACGACCTGGGCTACGACCTGATGGAGGAGGAGGCGGCGGGCTCGGTCGACGAATCCGCCTCCGAAGAACTCGGCCACTCCTGATCGCGAAGGGCCGCCGGCCTCGCGGTCCGCACGTGCCGATTTCCTCCCAGGTCGTCGCACCCAGGCGGCGCGGCCCCGTGGCGTCACTCTCAGTAGAGAGGGCGTACGGAAAACGGAACTAGCCTACGCCTGGCCGCTACCTCTCAATCAGGATCGTGATCGATGACGTCCGACATCTCTGGCACCTACGGCACTGACCGGATGCGAGCCGCCGTCCTGTCCGCGTGGACGGCCTCGCCCGCCCGCTTCCGCGAAGACGCCAACGCGGAAGAGGACTTCGCGCTCGGCGGCTACCGCGACCGGCTGATCGTCGAGCTCGCCCAGAACGCCGCCGACGCGGCCCTGCGCGCGGGCGTGCCCGGGGTGTTGCGGTTGACGCTCGACGGCGACGTGCTGACGGCCGCCAACACCGGCGCCCCGCTCGACGTCACCGGCGTGGAGGGCTTGTCGACGCTGCGCGTCTCCGGCAAGCGCGACGAGTTCGGTGCCGCGGGGCGGTTCGGGGTCGGGTTCGCGGCGGTGGTGTCGGTCTGCGACGAGCCGTCCATCGGCTCGCGCGGGAGCGGCGCGGTCCGCTGGTCGCGTGCCGACACCGCGGCGGCGGTGTCGGAGATCCACGCGCTCGTGGGCGAGCTGGCCGACCGCTCGGGGCACGTTCCGCTGCTCAGGCTGCCGTTCGACGCGCCGCCGCTCGACGTGCCCGAGGGTTTCGACACGCTCGTACGCCTGCCGCTGCGCGACCGGGCCTCCGTCGACGCGGTCCGCCGCATGCTCGACGAGACGAGCCCGGCGCTGCTGCTCGGCCTGCCGGCGCTGGAGGCCATCGAGATCGACCTCGACGGGTCCGTACGTACCGTGGTCGCCGACGGCTGGCACGTCGTGTCGGAGTCGGGCGAGTTCACGCCCGAGGAGGTGAGCCGGCTCTTCGCCGACCGGCCCACCGAGGAGCGCGCCCGCCCCTACTGGTCGCTGCGCTGGGCGGTCCCCGTCACCGGCACTGGCGAGCCGGGGCCGCTGCCCGCCACGGTGCCGCCCGTGGTGCACGCGCCCACGCCCAGCGACGAGCCGCTCGACCTGCCCGCGCTGCTGATCGCGTCGTTCCCGATGGCCACCGACCGGCGCCACTTCGCCAAGGGTCCGCTGGCCGACTTCCTGGTCGAGCGGGTGGCCGACGCCTACGTGCGGCTGCTGCGGGAGCTGCCGCGCACGCCCAGGCTGCTCGACCTGGTGCCGTCCCTGATGGGCAAGGGCGAGCTGGACGCCAGGATCCGCCGTGCCGTGCTGGCCAGGCTGCCCTCGACGCCGCTGCTGCCCGCGCTGTCCGCGCCCGCGCCCGCCGTGCAGACGCCGTCCTTCGCCGACGCCGAGGTCTACGAGCCCGACGCCGAGTGGCAGGTCGAGCACCCCGCGCGCGAGCCCGACGGCGACGGCTGGGTGGTCGCCGGCCGTGAGGCGGCCGTGGTGCCGTCCGCCTCGGCCGAGCTGCTGGCGACGGTCGCCGACTTCGTGCCCGGCCTGCTGCCCGCCGGCTGGCCCGCCAGGCACCCGGCCATGGCCGCGCTGGGCGTGCGCAGGGTCGAGCTGGCCGACGTGGTGGATCTGCTGTCGGGCGAGGCCGTCGAGGCGCGTGAGCCGTCGTGGTGGCGCTCGCTCTACGAGGTGCTGCCCGCCGACGACCCCGAGTCGCTGGGCGCGCTGCCGGTGCCGCTGACCGACGGCCGGCTGGTGCGCGGGCCGCGCGGCACGCTGATCCTCACCGACGGCGGCGCTGAGCTGGACCTCACGCCGCTGGGGCTGCGCATCGTGCACCCCGAGGCGGCCCACTCCGCGCTGCTCAGGCTGGGGGCGGCCGAGGCCACGCCGCGGACGATCCTCGAAGACCCGCTGACCAAGGCCGCCGTGGCGCAGTCGCTCGACAGTCCCGACCCCGAGCCGGTGGCGCGGGCCGTGCTGTCCCTGGTGGAGGCGTCGGCGCTGGCGCCGGGGGAGGCGCCGTGGCTGGCCGAGCTGGCGCTGCGCGGCGCCGACGGCGAGCTCTACCCGGCCGGGGAGCTCATGCTGGCCGGCGGGGCGCTGGCCGGGCTCCTGGAGCCCGACACGCATCTCGGGGTGGCCGCCTCCGAGCTGGAGGAGGAGTACGGCGCGCGGGTGCTGGCGGCGGCGGGCGTGCTCGACGGGTTCGCGGTGGTCCACGAGGCCGACGTGCTGCTCGACCCCGACGACTGCGACCACGACCTCGACGGCGAGGCCGACTGGCTCGACCACGTGCTCGACCTGCTGCCGGAGCTCGGCGTGCCGCCTCTGGTGCCGGAGTTCGTGGCGGTGCGCGACCTGGAGCTGGTGGCCGACTGGCCGGCCGCCCTGGAGCTGCTGGCCCGCCCGCCGCTGCGTGCCGCGCTCCACCCGGTGCGGGTGGCCGGGGTGGAGGTGCCGTCCTACACGGCGTGGTGGCTGGCCAACCACCCGGTGCTGGGCGGGCGCAAGCCGCGGGAGCTGCGGCTCCCCGGGGCCGACCCGCTGCTCCAGGGCCTGTACGAGGACGCGCCCGCGGGGCTCGACGAGGCGGCCCTGTCCATGCTGGGCGTCCGTACGACGCTGTCGGAGCTGCTGGCGTCGCACGGCGGGCCCGAGGAGCTCCTTGACCTGATGGCCGACGCCTCCATCGAGGTGGACCGGGCACAGCTGCGCGCCCTGTGGATCGCGCTGGCCGCCGTCGACCCCTCTCGCGTGGCGCCGCCGTCCCAGGTGCGTGCCGTGCTGCGCGGCTCCATCGTGGTGGCCTCCGCGGACGACGCCGTGGTGGTGGAGGCGCCCGACCTGCTGCAGCTCGTGGCCGACCGGCCGCTGGTGCTGGCTCCGTACGATCTGGCGGAGGCCCTGTCGGAGCTGCTCGATCTACCGCTCGCCGGGGAGTTGACGTCGGGAGAGGTCACCTCGCAGGGGCAGGCGCGCCCTGTTCCCTCCGAGGTGCTGGCCCTGCTGCCCACCGCGCCGTCCACGTACGTGGAGCACGAGAAGCTGCTGGTGGACGGGGTGGAGTGCACGTGGCGCTTCTTCGAGGGCTCAGTGCACTGCACGGGGCTCGACGGGCTGGCCCGCGGCCTGGCCTGGGCCACCGGCCAGTGGAACGACCGCCTCGCCGTGGCGGCGCTGCTGCGTGATCCCGAGTCGGTGCCGCTGCTTCTCGCGGAGTCCGACCTGTCCTGACCGCCGCCGCGCCGGGAGCAGGTCAGTTCCGGCGCGTCCGGCGTACGAACCACATGCCGGCGAACCCGAACCCGACCCCGGTCAGGCAGGTCCAGATCCACCACGTGTGCTCCGGGCCGGGGCGGAAGATCAGCAGGACGACCAGCGCGACCGCCCAGATCCCGGTGCCCACGGCGACGGCGGCGGTGTCGTTGGTCTTGATGGGCTCCGGATCGGGATGCCACTGCTGCTTCACGTTGTCCAGCCTAGCTTCCAATCGGGTCTCGATCTCATTACTGACTCTTTTCGCAGGTCACCGCGACTGTCACTCTTCGCGTCGTGAGTGACACTCGTAACGCAATAGATCGTTTCTTCGCAATCACCGCAAGAGGTTCAACAGTCTCCCGTGAGGTACGAGGTGGCCTGGCCACCTTCTTCACCATGGCCTACATCGTGGTGCTGAACCCCATCATCATTGCCAACGGCACGGACGTGCAGAAGCAGGTCATCGGCGACGGCACCACGCCCAACGTGGCGCTCGTCGCCGCCGGGACGGCCTTCGTGGCGGGCGTGCTGACGATCCTCATGGGCGTCGTCGGCAGGGTGCCCTTCGCGATGGCGGCCGGGCTGGGGCTGAACGCCTTCGTCACCTTCAACATCGCCAAGGTGATGACCTGGGAGGAGGCCATGGGCCTGGTCTTCCTCGAAGGCGTCATCATCGCCATCCTGGTGCTGACAGGGCTCAGGACGGCCGTCTTCCACGCCATCCCGGCCCAGCTCAAGACCGCCATCAGCGTCGGCATCGGCCTGTTCATCGCCCTGATCGGCTTCGTGGACGCCGGCTTCGTGCGGCGGGTGCCGGCCGGACCGCCGCTGGAGATGGGCATCGGGGGGAGCCTGACCTCGTGGCCGGTCTTCGTGTTCCTGGTCGGGCTGCTCGCCACGGCGGTGCTGGTCGCGCGTAAGGTCAAGGGCGCCATCCTGATCGGCATCGTCAGCACCACCGTGCTGGCGATCATCGTGGAGCAGCTCACCAAGTCCGGCGCATCCTCGCCCGAGAACCCCGGCGGCTGGCAGCTGAACGTCCCCACCCTCCCCAAGGAGATCTTCGGCTTCCACAACCCGCTCACGCTGTTCACGGAGTTCGACCCGTTCGGCGCGTTCAGCCGGGTGTCTGTGCTGCTGGCCGTGCTGTTCGTCTTCACGCTGCTCATCACGGACTTCTTCGACACGATGGGCACCATCGTGGGCGTCGGCCGCCAGGCGGGCCTGGTGCAGGAGGACGGGACGCTGCCGCGTACCAGGGAGATCCTGCTCGTCGACTCGATCGGCGCGGCGGCCGGCGGCGCGGGCTCCGTCTCCTCCAACACCACCTACATCGAGTCGGCCGCCGGCGTCGGCGAGGGCGCGCGCACCGGTCTGGCCAGCGTGGTCACCGGGCTGCTGTTCCTCGTGGCGATCTTCTTCGCGCCGCTCGTCACGGTCGTCCCGTACGAGGCCGCCACGCCCGCGCTGGTCGTCGTCGGCTTCCTGATGATGACCGCGATCCGCGACATCGACTGGAACGACTACGAGATCTCCATCCCGGCGTTCCTCACGATCGTCGTCATCCCGTTCACCTACTCGATCTCGAACGGCATCGGCGCCGGCTTCATCAGCTACGTGCTGATCAAGGCGGTGCGGGGCAAGACCCGCGAGGTCCACCCGCTGATGTGGGTGGTCACGCTGCTGTTCGTCCTGTACTTCGCGATCGGGCCGATCCGAGCGCTGTTCGGAATCTGAGTACGCGGGAAGAGGCCGCCCTGCGCGCGCGGGGCGGCTTCGAGGTACCAAGAAGGCAGGGCCCCGGACACCTGATTGGGGAAATATCTTGAGATGCCGTATAGTTAGCAAAGGTAATGACACATGCTAACCAACACCCAGCACAAGACAGACCTGCGCAGCGACGCAGGCCTGGCTTCAGCCCTGCGCGTCTCCTTGGCAAGGCTGACCAGGCGCCTACGACGACAGGCGGCAGCCCACTCGCTGACTCCCACACAGTTCGCGACGCTCGCCGCAGTGGAACGGCATTCCGGGATAACCCCCGGCGAATTGGCCGAGCTCGAGAAGGTACAGCCGCCCTCGATGACCCGCGTGATCGCCGCGCTCGAGGAGCGCGGTCTGGTGTCGCGCTCCCCGCATCCGAGCGACCGGCGACAGGTGACCGTGAGCGTGACCGAGGCCGCCCAGAAGCTGCTGAAGGAGGAGCGACGCCGCAAGGAGGCGTGGCTGACGCAGCGACTGAAGGAGCTCACGCCGGAGGAGCGGACGATCCTCAGGCAGGCGGCGCCGATCCTGGAGAAGCTCAGCAGGATATAGAGCCTGAAGAACCCAAGACCGGGATGTTCCGGTCTCTCAAGGTTCGTAACTACCGCATGTTCGCAGCCGGGGGCATCGTCTCCAACGTCGGCACCTGGCTGCAGCGCACCGCCCAGGACTGGCTGGTGCTCGACCTGACCCACGGCAGCGCGGCCGCGCTCGGCACGGCGACGGCGCTGCAGTTCCTGCCGATGCTGCTGTTCGGGATGTTCGGCGGCGTGCTCGCCGACCGCTACACCAAGCGGCCCATCCTCATCGCCGCCCAGTCGCTGATGGCCACGCTGGCCCTCACCATCGGCGTGCTGACCATGACGGGCGCCGCCCAGGTCTGGCACGTGTACGTGATGGCGTTCCTGCTCGGCATGATCTCCTGCGTCGAGGTTCCGACGCGGCAGGCGTTCGTGGTCGAGATGGTCGGCCGGCAGGACCTGCCCAACGCGATCGCACTGAACAGCTCGATCTTCAACCTCGCCCGCGTGGTCGGCCCGGCACTCGCCGGTGTGCTGATCTACGTGCTCGGCGGTACGGGGCCCATCTTCCTGATCAACGCGCTGACGTTCGGCGCGGTGATCTCGAGCCTGATCTTCATGCGGAAGTCCGAGCTGAACCCCGCCGCGCCCGTGCCCCGGGCCAAGGGCCAGCTCCGTGAGGGGCTCCGCTACGTGATCCAGCGCGAAGAGCTGCTCATGCCGGTGCTGCTGATCGGGTTCGTGTCGATGTTCTCGCAGTCGTTCTCGATGTCGATCGCGCTGATGGCCCGCCAGGAGTTCGGCGCGGGAGCGTCCTCGTTCGGACTGGCCTCCAGCATGTTCGCGGTGGGTGCGCTCGGCGGAGCGCTGCTCGCGGCTCGGCGGGCGCGGCTGTCGCGGAAGGTGCTGATGGCGGGGGCGCTCGGGTTCGGGCTCTTCCAGATCGCCACCGGGCTGGCCCCGTTCTACCCCGTCTACCTGCTGCTGCTGATCCCGACCGGGATCGCGCTGATCACCATCAACACGGCCGCGAACGCCAGCGTCCAGATCGCCACGTCGCCGGACATGCGGGGGCGCGTCATGGGGATCTACATGCTCGTGTTCACCGGTGGGGCTCCTCTGGGCGCGCCGCTGATCGGGTGGCTGTCCGAGCTGGGCGGTCCGCGGACGGGCGTGATCCTGTCCGGCGTACTGGTCCTGGTCGGCACCGGGCTCGCGGTGCTGATGACGCGACTGATCAGCGCCCGGGTCGCCCAGCCGGCCCCGACACTCGCCGTCGCCTGAGCTGTCCGAGCCCTGAGCCGTCCGAGCTCTGAGCCGTCCGAGTCCTGAGCTCCCTCGGCCCCGGGGTGGGACAATCGGGTGGTATGAGGCTCTTCGCCGCGCTGGTGCCACCCGACAAGGTGCTGGACGAGATCTCGCACGCCATCGCCCCGCACGTCGGGCAGGTGCCGGGCCTGCGCTGGCCCGACCGGGCCACCTGGCACATCACGCTGGGCTTCTTCGGCGAGGTGCCCGAGCACGTCCTGCCTGAGCTGGAGGTGCGCCTGGCCCGCGCCGTGCGCCGCTACAGCGCGCTCGACCTGGCCTTCGAGGGCTTCGGGGCCTTCTCGTCCGTACGCCGGGCCAGGGTCTTCTGGGTCGGCGTCACCGGCGACTCCATGACCAGGCTGGCCGACTCGGTCAAGGCGGGGGCGCGGCGGGCGGGAGCCGTACAGACCGATGAGAAGCGGTTTCACCCGCACCTCACGCTCGCCCGAGCCAAGACCGAGACGGACCTCCGCCCGCTGGTGGAGTCGCTCTCCGGGTTCAGCGGCTCGCCGTGGCGGGCGGAGCAGGTCCGTCTCGTCCGCAGTCACACCGGGCCCCAGGTGAGGTACGAGTCACTCGCCGAATGGGCGCTGGCACCCGCCGAGCGGAGCTAGGCTCCAGGGCGTGGATCGTCCTCGCCCATGGCTGCTGCCCGTCGTGCTCGGCCTGCTGCTGCTCATCGTCGTGCTCGGCGCGCTGCTGACGTAATTACCAGGCCTGATTTACCAGGCGTAGTCCTCAGGGGCCGTCCTGTGGCCTGGGAAGATCTCGTCGAGCCGGGCCAGGGTGGCCTCGTCGAGGTCGATCTCCAGGGTGCGCAGGCTGCCCTCGAGCTGCTCCAGGGTGCGCGGGCCGATGATCGGCGCGGTGACCGCCCGCTGCTTGAGCAGCCAGGCCAGGGCCACGTACGCCGGCTCCTCGCCCAGCTCGTCGCAGAGCTTCTCGTACTGCTCGATCTTGTCGCGGTGCTTCTCGAGCTGCTTGACCATGTGGTCGGCGGCCGAGCGGCCCTTGTCCATCTTGCGGAGCACGCCGCCGAGCAGGCCGCCGGCCAGCGGGCTCCACGGGATCACGCCGAGGCCGTAGTCCTCGCAGGCGGGCAGCACCTCCAGCTCGACCGTGCGGGTGAGCAGGTTGTAGTGGGACTGCTCGCTGATGAGGCCGTTGAAGTTGCGCCTGGCCGCCGTCTCCTGGGCCTTGGAGATGTGCCAGCCGGCGAAGTTCGACGAGCCGACGTAGACGATCTTGCCCTGCTGGCGCAGGATCTCCATCGCCTCCCAGAACTCCTCGAACGGGGTGTCCCGGTCGACGTGGTGCGCCTGGTAGATGTCGATGTAGTCGGTCTGCAGGCGCTTGAGCGAGGCGTCGCAGGCCTTGCGGATGTTGAGCGCGGAGAGCTTCTGGTCGTTGGGCCAGTCGCTCATCTTGCCGTTGAGCTTGGTCGCGATGACGGTCTTCTCCCGGCGCCCGCCGCCCTGCGCGAACCACCGGCCGATGATCTGCTCCGTGATGCCCTCGCCCAGCTTCCAGCCGTAGACGTTGGCCGTGTCGAAGAAGTTGATCCCCAGATCGAGGGCCCTGTCCATGATCGCGAAGGAGTCCTCCTCCGTGGTCTGCGGGCCGAAGTTCATGGTGCCGAGGCAGAGTGGGCTCACCTGGAGTCCACTGCGTCCGAGATTGACATAGTCCATGACTCAACCCTAAGGACCTGGAGCGCACTCCAGGCCATACACTAGGTCCATGATCTCGAATGGAGCGCTGAGGGAAATCCGCGCTTCATGATCGCTTTACTCCGCACCGCCGTGCCGCTCTTCCTCGCGATGATCGCGAGCATGGTCGGGTCGCTGGTGGTCACCTCGGTTCTGGGCAAGCATGACACCGTCACCCTCGCCGCGTTCGCGGTCGTGACCGCCGTGCTCAATCCCGCCACGGCCGCGGTCCAGGGCGCGCTGCGCGGGCTCGGGCCGTTCATCGCCCCTTACCGGGACGACCCGGGGGCGGCCGTGCCGATCGTGCGGGACGCGCGCTGGCTCAGCCTGGCCACCGGCCTGCTCGGCGCTCTCGCGGTGATCTGCGTGCCACTGCTCGCCAGGTCCACCGGGGTGCCCGCCGAGGTGGTGGCCGAGATGGGCCTGCTGCCGTACCTGCTGGCGGTGTATCTCCTCGTCTTCGCCTCCACCGGCGGAGCGAGCACCATCCTGATCGCCCTCGGGCGGAGCCGTAACGTGCTCTGGCCGACCCTGGTCTCCGGCGGGGTGCTCAGCGTGCTCACCGTCGCCCTGGTGCCGTCGCTGGGGCTGACCGGGGTGGGCCTGGCCTGGGTGATCTCCGGTACGGCGGCGGCCGCCACGGCCACCTACAACGTGCGGCGCGCGCTCGGGCGGCCCGTCGGGCAGGCCAGGCCCAGGGTTGCCGAGATCGTCCGCCTGGCGAAGGTCAGCATCCCGCTGGCCGGGACCGTGCTGATCAAGTTCGGCGTGCTCGGGGTCGTCACCTTCGCCGCGAGCACCACGAGCACGCGCGACACCGCCGCCCATGCGGTGCTGACCACGCTCACCGGCTTCATCATGCTGGCCTCGCTCTCCATCGCCCAGGCGGCCGTGCCGGACATGGCCCGCGCCTCCGACACCGCGCAGGTACGGCGGGTCAGCCGGACCGCGGCCCTGCTCGCCGTGACCGGGACGCTGGTCGGCGCCGGGCTGCTGCTCGGGTTCGGGGATCGGCTGCTGGTGCTGTTCAGCGATGACGCCGCGGTGCGCGAGCGCGTGCTCTCGCTGCTGCCGCTGATGCTGCTGTCGTCGATGCTCGACGGGGCCCAGGCGGTGCAGGGCTTCGGACTCACCGCGCTCAAGCGGTCCTCGTCGAGCCTGGGCAATTTCGCCGTCGGGTACGGGCTGCTGGTCGTGGCCGCCGTACCCGTGGCCAGGACCTGGGGGATCACGGGCCTGTGGGTGGCCATGGCGGTGGCCAACGGGCTCCTGGTGGTGCTCCAGGGCACCGGCTTCCACCGCCACAGCGCCAAGCTGGGGCGGGTCCTCGTCGGCTAGAACCCCGGGAGGGAGAGGTCGCCCGCCCATGCCTTGTACGTGTACTCGGCGAGCTTGCGGACCCGGCCCGTGTTGACGTCGAGCGCGTACGTGACCTCACCCTGCGTGGGCACGCCGCCCTTGTCGCGCACCCAGGAGCTGTCTTTCCGGATGTAGCTGATCACCACTTCCGTCGGGCTCTGCCAGCCGCCGATCCGCGGGAAACGGAGGTCCTTGGGGACGTCGGTGAACTTGGCCTTGGACAGGACCTTGCCGGTGGTGGCGTCGAGTGTGACGATCGCGTCGACGCCACGGGTCACGACGTTGTCCTTGATCTCCTCGCCGTCGAGGTAGGCCAGCGTGCGCCCGTCCGCGGACAGTTCGCTGACCTCCTGCGCGGACTTGTTCGACGGCGTCACCTTCCCGCCGTCGAACAGCCCCAGCCGGTCCTCATCATCGCTGACCACGACCGGGCTCCCGCCGTTGCCGATCCGCCGCACGTGCCATCCCTCGGGGATCTCGGTCACCTGGCCCGTCTCCATGTCCACCACGGAGTTCGTCCGGCCCGCCAGCCCGAGGAAACGCCCGTCGGGGGAGAGCACCAGCACCATCCCGTTCTTCACCATCGTCTCCCGTGTGACAGTCTGCGGGGTGAGCCAGATTCGGCCGTCGGCCAGGTCCCGGACCGCGAACTTCTGGTCCTTCTCGCTGTAGTACGCCACCCGCTTCCCGTCCGAGGAGATCGTCAGGGGGCCGCCGGTGTTCATGTAATTGTCGGGGGTCTGCTCGGTGTAGACGCTGAGCGCCTCGGGCATCCGGAAGCTCCCGCCGGTGCTGGTCACAAGCCGCCACTGGGCGCATTCCTGGCCGAAGGTCCGGGTATTCTTCCGGGGGTCCCACCGCCGGCCGCAGAAGTCGTAGTACGCGTACGCGGCCGGGTCCACGCCGGAGGCGGGCAGCACGTCCGCGATCTTGCCACTCATTGTGGCGTCGCCCGGGGCGATGATCAGGACGGTGGCCGTGAGCGCCGTCGCGACCAGAGATGCCACCGCCGAGCCGAACGTCGCCGCTTTCCTCCTGCGCGCCCCCCGCACGGCCCGCTCGGCCAGGTCGACCTCGGGCGCCTGGGCGGCGATCAGCTGGAGTTCGTCACGGAACCGGGTCATCGGTGGACCTCCTCGGGATCGACGTCGTGGAGCAGCTCGGCCAGCTCGGGTGAAAGGGCGCGTAAACGGCCGAGCGCGTGGTTGGTCTGGCTCTTGACCGTGCCGGGCGAGCAGCCGAGCAGGTCGGCGGTCTCGTCGATGCTGCGGTCCTCGTAGTAGCGCAGCACCAGTACGGCCCGCTGCCGTGGCGTCAGGCGCATGAGGGCCCGCTGCAGCGCCATGCGGTGCAGGCTCTCGTCCCCGGGGTCGGCCCCGGGCGCGGTCTCCGGCGGGTGCGCGGTGAGCGTTTCCGTGGCCCGCCTGCGCCGCCGCCAGGAGATGTGCTCGTTGACGAGCGCCCTGCGTACGTACGCCTCCGGATTGCCGTCGCGCGCCAGCTTCCTCCAGTGCCTGGCGGTACGCATCAGAACGGTCTGCAGCAGGTCCTCGGCCTGCGGGGCGTCGCCAGTGAGCAGGTACGCGGTACGCATCAGTGCGTGCTGACGCCCCCGGACGAACTCCCTGAAGCCCTCATATGGGTCCATGCGTCTCCTCTCACCCGCTATCAACGCGCGCGGGAGCGGCGGCGTTGGAAGGCGGCACGTGGGGCATGATGTCCGCGTGGGGGATGTCGTTTGTCGGGCGATGGGGGCTGCGGTGGCGGCCGCCTGCGTGCTGCTGGCCGTTCCCGCCCAGGCGGCGGCGGACGACGGGGGCGAGCAGCTGTTCACCTTCAAGGACCGCCGGATCACGGAGTCGAGCGGCCTGGCCGTCTCGCCGACCCACGAGGGCGTCTACTACACGCACAATGACAGCTCCGCCGCCCCCACCTTCTACGCCGTGGACGGCAAGGGCCGGACGAAGGCCACCTTCCAGGTACGGGGCGCCCAGGCCAGGGACTGGGAGGCCATGGCCGCGACCAAGGACCCGGCGACGGGGCAGGGCGTGCTCTGGTTCGCCGACATCGGCGACAACCTCGACGGGGCGTGGCCGGACGTCTCCGTCTACCGGGTGATGGAGCCGCAGACCCTCCAGGACGCCACGCTGCCCGCGACCCGCTACCGCTTCCGCTACGCCGACGGCGGACGCAACGCCGAGGGCATCATGATCAACCCTCGGACGGGCCGGCTCTACGTGGTGTCCAAGGAGTTCGCGGGGTCGGTCTACGCCGCGCCGAAGAAGCTCCGTACCGACAGGACGAACGTCCTGCGCAAGGTGGCCTCCGCGCCTCTCATGGCCACGGACGCCGCCTACGCTCCCGACGGCTCCTCGTACGTCATCCGCACGTACTTCTCCGCCACCCTCTACGAGCCCTCGGGGAAGACGATCACCAGGGTGTCGATGCCGGAGCTGAAGCAGGCGGAGTCGATCGCGTACACGGCCGACGGCAAGGCCCTCCTCACGGGGTCGGAGGGGCCCCGCAGCCCGGTCTACCGCGTCCCCCTCCCGGCCGGCACGGCAGCCACCCCCGCGCCCACTCCCACGAAGACCCGGACTCCTGCCACCCATGCGGCCGCGAGCACCGGCCAGGCACGTGCGGCAGGGACCGGCTTAACGGCCAAGAACATCCTGATCTGGCTCGCCGCCGCCGTCGCTGCCCTGGGCACCATCACCTTCATCGCCCGCCGCACCCGATGACGGTCACGGGATGAGCAGCCCCCAGTACAGGGCCCAGGGGATGAACAGGGTGCCCGCGACCGCGACCATGCGCACCCTGAGCGAGGCCGTACGCCACCGGGTGAGACAGGTGATCGCGGCGACAGTGGCGACGGCCGCGAACAGCTGGGCGGCCAGCCAGGTGACGGGACGGCCGAGCAGCATCGGGCCTGTCGTGACGCCGTAGCCGTTGGACGTCATGAGCAGGCTCGTCAGCGTGTACGCCATGACGACGATCGACAGGGCACCCGACACGGCCAGGACGCGGGCGGCCCAGGAGCCGGCGCCCAGGCGGCGCACGGCGTAGGCCAGGAAGGCCAGCAGCATCAGCGCCATGGCGCCGATCATCAGTTGCCACGACTCCCACCAGGCCGACGGCGGGGTGTCGATGCTGCGGGGCTCCTGCGCGGGGTACGGCTCCGCGCTGGAGGGCGGGACGTCTCCCGCGGCCACGCCCTTCACCCACGAGCCCACCGCCTCGGCGTACCCGGGGGTGAGGGTGCTCTCGTTCACGTGCAGCGCGTGGGGAGCGCCCGGGAAGAACTTCACGGTCAGGCTGCTGTGCACGTTCGCGCGGAACCGCTGGGCGCTCTCGGCAGGCATCACCTGGTTGTCGGCGGCGCCCCACATGGCGAGCACCGGCTGCGTGAGCTTGCCGAGCGTGACCGCCGGGTCGTAGTACGCCTCGGGGAAGAGCCCGGCGTCGGCCGCGAGCCGGTGCAGCGAGCCGGCGTACGCCCTGCGCAGCGATCCGCGCACGCCGGCACGGTCGAGCTTGTTCATCGCGTTCCAGGACTGGGTGCGCAGCGGAGCGAGACCGGGGCCGCCCACAGTGACCAGGAACTTCACGTCCTTCGATCGGACGGCCGCGATCGGCGCCACCCAGCCGCCCTCGCTGAGCCCCCACACCCCCGTGGGCCCCACGCCGGGCTGCCGCTTGAGCACGGCCAGCGCCGCCAGCGCGTCGTCGGCCAGTTGCGAGTAGTCGCGGTGTGTCTTGGAGTAGCCGGTGGCCCGCTTGTCGGGGGCCAGCACCACCATGCCCTGCTCGGCGAAGGCCTCGGCCTCGGCCCGCAGCTCCCGCCAGCTGTTGCCGGCGCCCGAGCCGTGCACGAGGAGGAGACCTGGCAGCTTGCCGGTCGCGTGCGCGGGTCGGAAGATCTCGCCGCCCAGCCGCTGTCCGTCCGTGGTCGTGAAGGTGACGTCGGTGGTCTTCAGCGACACGTCCTGGCCGGCTGGGGAGTGGAGGGATGCTGCCAGGAGAGCGGCGGCCACGAGCTTCATCGGTGTTTCTCCGTCTACGAAGTGCTGCGAACACCGATAAGTCTCGAAAAATCGGCCTTTGGGGGCATCGCCGACGCAGGCGATCTGGCCCCTCCCTCACGTGAGGGAGATGCGGGGGATACTTGTCCCTTGTGCCCGATCTGCTGAAGAAACTCAGGGAGCGCCTGCGCGCGATCCCACCGGCCGGCGTCGACTTCGCCATCGCGCTGGCCGTGCTGATCGGCCAGACCGTACCGTTCCTGTTCACGCGGAGGATGTCCGGCCCAGAACCGTGGGCCCTGGCCGAATACTGGCCGGTGCTCGCCAGCTCGCTGCCGCTGCTGCTGCGCCGCCGCTTCCCGATGACGGTGTTCGTCGTGGTGGCGGCCGCCTCGGCGGTCTACTCGCTCAAGGATCCCGACATCCCGCCCCAGCCCATCCCGTACGGCTGGTTGGCCGGTCTCTACACGGTCGCCGAGCTCTGTCCTGGCTGGCAGCGGGCGTTGGCGATCCTGCTCAGCCTGGCCCCCGGATTCACGGTCTCGCCCGCGACCTTCGTACGCAGCGCGCTGACCGCCGCGGCCGCTTACGTCATGGGCCGCGCCGTGGTGCAGCACAGGGAGTACGCGGCCCTGGTGGAGGAGCGGGCCGCCGAGCGGGAGCGGGCCAGGATCGCCCGCGACATGCACGACATCCTGGCCCACGGCATCAGCGTCATGATCGTCCAGGCCGAGGCCGGGCCGTACGCCGTGCGCAACGCGCCGGAGCGGGCAGAGCGGGCGTTCAGGGCGATAGCCGACACGGGCCGGGAGGCGCAGGGCCAGCTCCGCCGCATGCTCAACCTGCTCAGGGACGCCGACTCCGCGCGTGCCCCGCAGCCCACCCTGGGCGGTCTCCCGGACCTGGTCGCCCGGGTCTCCGAGACGGGCCCCGCCGTACGGCTGGCGGTTGCGGGCACCCCGGCCGCCCTGCCCGCGGATGCCGAGGTGGCGGCGTACCGCATCGTCCAGGAAGCGCTCACGAACATGGTCAAGCACGCCCAGGCCGCGACCGGCGAGGTCAGGCTCGACTGGAAGGACGACGAACTGATGATCACGATCTCCGACGACGGCCGCGGGCCGGCACCCGGGGGCGGCGGCCACGGCCTGGTGGGCATGCGCGAGCGGGCGGCGGCCTGCGGCGGCGCCGTCACGTACGGCGCGGGCTCCACCGGGTTCGAGGTCGTCGTCAGGCTGCCCGTCGGGGAGCCGGCGTGACCGTCAGCGTGGTGGTGGCGGACGACCAGGAGCTGGTCAGGAGCGGGTTCGCGCTGATCGTGGACTCCCAGCCGGACATGCGGGTCGTCGCCGAGGCCGGCGACGGGCGGCAGGCGGTCGAGGCGGTCCGCCGCCACGCCCCCGACGTGGCCCTGCTGGACATCCGCATGCCCGGCATGGACGGCATCGAGGCCGCCAGGGTCGTGTGCGCGGAGACGACCACGAAGGTCATCATGCTGACCACGTTCGACCAGGACGACTATGTCTACGACGCGCTCCAGGCCGGGGCGAGCGGCTTCCTCCTCAAGGACGTGCGCGCCGACGACCTCGTTCACGCGATACGGGTCGCCGTCGGCGGCGAGGCCCTGCTCGCGCCCGCGGTCGCGCGCCGGCTGATCGACGACATCGTCCGCAAGCGAGCCCGCCCCGGGCCGCCCCCTGCGGACCTGAGCAGACTGACAGGGCGCGAGCGCGAGACCCTCACCCTGCTCGGCCGTGGCCTGTCGAACCCTGAGATCGCGGCGGAGCTGGTGGTCAGCGAGCACACGGTGAAGACGCACGTCAGCAACGTGCTGACCAAGCTCGGCCTCCGCGACCGGATCCAGGCCGTCATCGCCGCCTATGAGACGGGCCTCATCCAGCCCGGAGGGTGAGCGTTGTCTGAAGGCGGCAATGTTGCGCTCCCGGCAGCGGACGGGCTAGGGCCGGAGGTCGTTGGAGAGGTTGATCCGGATCTCCGTGTTGCGGTATCCGGCGCGCCCGAACGCGGCCGCCATCGGCGCGTTGCTCACGTCGGTGGTGGCGGTGATGCGTAGCTCTCCGTTGGCCGCGTGCATGCGGGTGATCTCGCCGAGTATCTCGTCCACGTAGCCGCGCCCCCGGAACTCCGGGACCACCCCGAGGTACCCCACGTTCACGCTGTACGGCGTCGCGGAGGGGATCGCCATTCCCGCCACCTCGCCCTCGTGCGTATAGGCGATCCGCCACCACTCCCGCTTGCCCGGCGCCCTGAGATAGAAGTCCATCTCTTCGCGGGCGGTCGCGTCCACGCCCTTGGCCGCCAGGTTCGCGCGGGTCTGGGCGTCCAGGCTGCCCTCGGCGATTCTCGTGAACACCGTCAGGAACTCCTCGTCGGACGCCTCGGCGAACCGCAGCACGCCGGTCGCCGGGGGCACCCCGTCGGCGGGTGTCCACTCGAACTGCAGCCGCTCCACCTCCCGGGTGAGGCCGGCCGCGTGTGCTGCCGCCCGCCGCCATTCCACGGCCGCCGAGGTGAGCGGATCGTCGCGCCGGCCGCCGGCCGCCTTGATCGCGTACTGCACCGGCTGCGGGAATCCGGTCAGCGCGGCCCTGATCAGCTCGGCGGCGATGGCCGTGCGCTCACCCACTGCGGGGTCCACGTCGAGGCAGTCGAGTGCGACCGGGTACGCGCTGTCCCTCGGCCCCCACCACAGCGCCCGTCCCACGATCTGGTCGTCAACCTCGGCGATCCACGTCCATTCCGGCCGGTACATGTTCTCGGCCAGATCTGCGAGGTAACGGTCGGCGGGGATCCAGCCGACGGGCTCGGTCACGCTCCACGCGGTCACGCGGTCGAGGTCGGCGGCGACGGTAGGGCGGTAGGAGATCATCTGAGTAAAATACCTAACCTTTGTCATCATCTGAGCCAAATGTCCGGTCATTCCCTGAAGCCCGCCTTCGTGCGGCCGGAAGGCGGCGGCACACACCTTCATGAGGGATGAGATCGCGTCGGCGCGATGGCGGACGCAGGCTACCCGCGCCTGAACCCGCGTCACTCGGCCGTGTGCGCGAGGATGGCGGCGGCCAGTTCCTCGTGCACCTCCGGCGGCAGTGTGTGCCCCATGCCCGCCACGATCATCAGCCGCGCCCCTGGGATCTGCTCGGCGATGATCGCGCTGTGGCCCGGCTTGGCCGGCTCATGGCTGCCCTCGATGACCAGTGTGGGCGCCTTCACCTGATGGAGCACGCCCACCGGCTCGAAGTCGGGCTTGGCCATGGCGGCCAGCCGGTGGTTGGCCGCCGCCGACAGGTCGCGGGCCCGGTCGTAGATCCGTTCCTGCAGGCGCCGCGCCGCGTCCTCGTCGAACGGCAACCCGGTGCCGTGCAGCAGGCGCTGCTCGGCGATCATGCCGTCGATCCGCGCGCGCCGGTCCGCCGGTGGCGGGGCGGCCATCAGCGTACGGTAGAAGGCCACGAACTCCGGTGCCGGCTCCGGCAGGCTCCCCTCGGGCTGCGGCTGTCCCATCAGGGCCCGCATGATCACCTGGCCCTCGCCGCCGCCGAGCGGGGAGGAGCCGATGACGGTCAGCGAGCGCACCCGCTCCGGCCGCTCCACGGCGACGAACTGGCCGAGCAGGCCGCCCGCCGAGTGGCAGACCAGGTGCGCGCTCTCCAGGCCGTGGGCGTCCATCACCCGGTAGACGTCGTTCTTGATGTCGTCCCATGTGTACGGCTCCGCCTCGAAGTCGACGGTGCCCGACATGCCGGTGTCACGGTGGTCGTACCGGATCACCCGGCGGTCTCCGGCGGTCAGTCGGCCGACGAACTCGTCCGGCCACAGGATGCCCTGCGACATCGAACCCATGATCAACAGGATCGGCGCATCCGTCTCGGCGCCGAACTCTTCGCTCCAGATGTTCACGTTTTGCATGCCTCAAAGCATGCCGTCGCCGGCTACGGACGCCTTCTGTAGAACTACTGGTCGCGCCAGATCCGTAAGGGAGCTGATGCCCCGCAGGTCCGGAGAGCGGCCTCGTGACTCGAAATCGAACGTGAGTACGATGGACTCATGTATCTGCCGCCGGAGTGGCCGCCCGAGGTCCGTCCACCCAGCGTTCCCGACTGGGAGACCTCGGCCGTGGCCTGGCTGCTCGATGCCGTGCCCCCGGACTACAGGGCCTATGAAATCTTGAAACGCTTCCCTATCGCCTTGGCCAGGATGGCTTTTCACCACGTGAACGCGGCGGTTGAAGCGGCTCGGGCGGGATACCGGAGTGCCGCGGTGGATCTCAAAGGTCAGCTCCCTCCTCATGCTGTCGAGGCGGTGCTCGACGTCTATCGCGAGGAGGGACCACGTCTGGTCCGCCTGGCCCGCTCCATCGCCGTCGTGGAGCAGGCGTTGCGTGGCGACATGTTCACCGCGACCATGCGCAACTCCCGATGAGGCGCTCAAGAGGCGCGGATTCGTACGGATATGGCGGGGAGGGCCGGTTAGCGCGGAAAATCGTCATGTGACGGAGAAGATCGGGGTCGTGGGAGCCGGCATCGTCGGCCTGGCCGTGGCGCGCGAGCTGGCGAGGACCAGGGGCGCCGAGGTGACCGTGCTGGAGAAGGAGTCGCACGTCGGCGCCCACCAGACCGGGCACAACAGCGGCGTCGTGCACGCGGGCATCTACTACCCGCCCGGCTCGCTCAAGGCCAGGTTGTGCCGCGAGGGCGTGGCGCTGCTCAAGGAGTACTGCGCCGCGCACGCGCTGCCGTACGACGAGGTCGGCAAGCTGGTCGTCGCCGGTAACCAGGCCGAGCGGCCGCTGCTGAGCGCGCTGGCCGAGCGGGCGCGCGCCAACGGCGTGCCCGGCATCGCCGAGCTCGACGCGCTCGCGCTGCGCGAGATCGAGCCGCACGCGGTCGGCGTCGGCGCGATCCACTCGCCGTACACCGCGATCTGCGACTTCCCCGCCGTCGCACGCCGGCTCGCGCTCGATGTGGCGGAGATGGGCGGTTCTGTACGCCTTTCGCATCCGGTCAGGGCGATCAGGGAGCGTTCGGGAAAGGTCGAGGTGGTGGCGGCGAAGCGGAAGTTCGCCTTCGACCGCCTGGTGGTGTGCGGCGGGCTGGGGACCGACAAGGTGGCCGAGATGGCGGGGTATCCGGGTGATGTGCGGATTGTCCCGTTCAGAGGGGAGTTCTACGCGCTCAGGGGCGAGGCGAAGGACCTGGTGAGCGGGCTGATCTATCCGGTGCCGGATCCGCGGTACCCGTTCCTGGGGGTGCATCTGACGCGGCAGATCGACGGCCGGGTGCTCGTCGGGCCGAACGCGGTGCTCGCCCTGGCCTATGAGGGCTACCAATGGCGAAATATCCGTGATTTCGGGCAAATTCTCAGCTGGCCGGGGACATTGCGCATGGCCATGGCCCACTGGCGTACCGGGATCAAAGAGGCCTACGGCTCCTTCGTCAAGAAAGCCTTCCTCAACGGAGCGCGCCGCTACGTCCCCGAGCTCACCGCCGCCGACCTCGTACGAGCCCCCGGCGGCGTCCGCGCCCAGGCCGTCGCCAGGGACGGCCGCCTGCTCGACGACTTCGTGGTCGACGTGCACGGAAACATCGTCCTGGTACGCAATGCGCCTTCGCCCGCGGCCACGTCAAGCCTGGCAATTGCCCGGCATATTGCCGGAATTGTCCCAGCACCCGTCCGATGAGTGCATCCTTGAACGTGATGGAATCACGCCTACTGATCGTCGAAGACGACCCGAACATCCTCGAGCTGCTCGCCGCCAGCCTGAGGTTCGCGGGTTTCGACGTGACCACCGCCAAGAGCGGCCACGACGCCGTCGCCGCCGTCCAGCGGCACCGCCCTGATCTCGTCGTGCTCGACGTGATGCTGCCGGACCTGGACGGCTTCGAGATCGTCAGGCGGCTGCGGGGCGGCGGGCTGCACACGCCCGTGGTGTTCCTCACCGCCCGTGACGAGACCGAGGACAAGATCCGCGGGCTCACGATCGGCGGCGACGACTACGTGACCAAGCCGTTCAGCCTGGAGGAGGTCGTCGCCAGGATCCACGCGGTCCTGCGCCGTACGAGCGGCGACCTCCCGATGGCCCCGCCGCGGCTGACGTTCGCCGACATCGAGCTGGACGAGGAGAGCCACGAGGTGTGGCGCGGGGGCAACGCGGTGGCGCTGTCGCCGACCGAGTTCAAGCTGCTGCGCTACTTCATGACGAACGCCGGCCGCGTCCTGTCCAAGCCGCAGATCCTCGACCACGTGTGGGACTACGACTTCCGGGGCGAGGTGGGCATCGTCGAGTCGTACGTGTCCGTGCTCCGCCGGAAGATCGACAACCGCAGTCCCCGGCTCATCCACACCCTGCGCGGTGTCGGATACGTGCTACGCCTGCCACCGAGCCCCTGATGCGCGGCCTGCCGCTGCGGATCAAGCTCATCGCGTCGATGGTGGCGCTGCTCGGGTTCGGGCTGACCTTCATCGGTCTGGTGAGCGTCTCGGTGCTGCACGGCTATCTCCTGGATCGGGTGGACAGCCAGCTCACCCTGCTCAGCGCCCGCATGGTCAAGAAGGTCAAGAGCGACTGGCGCAATGACAGGGAGACCACCGACCGGCCGATCCTCATCGAGTCCGACGCGATCGCCCTCGTCAAGGAGCCCGGCGGCCAGTTCGTGCCGATGCTGACCGACCGCGACGTGGACGTGAAGCCGAAGCCGGTGCTGTCGCCGTCGCCGGGCTCGGACCCGTACACCACCCACGCGATCAGCGGCGACGGTGAGTGGCGGGTGCTGGAGAGCCTGGTCCAGCGGCGCACGCTCGTGGTAGCGGTGGACATGGAGGAGGTCGACGCGATCACCAGGCGGCTCGTGCTCATCGAGTTGCTGGGCGGCGGCGGCATCCTGCTCCTGCTGGCCGTCGTGGGCATCACCATCGTGCGGCGGAGCATGCGCCCGCTCGGCCAGATCGAGCGCACGGCCGAGGCCATCGCCGGGGGAGAGCTGGGCCGCCGGGTGCCGGACGCCGACCCGCGTACCGAGGTGGGACGCCTGGCCAGGTCGCTGAACGGGATGCTCGCCCAGATCGAGGCCGCCTTCACGGCGAGGTCGGCGTCCGAGGCGGCGGCCCGCCGCTCCGAGGACCGCATGCGCCAGTTCGTCGGCGACGCCTCGCACGAGCTGCGCACCCCGCTGACCTCGATCCGCGGGTTCGCCGAGTACGCCAGGCAGAACCCCGGCGCCGACCCCGCCGAGCTGATGCAGCGCGTGGAGAAGGCCGCGGGCCGGATGAGCCTGCTGGTGGACGACCTGCTGCTGCTGGCCAGGGTGGACCAGCAGCGGCCGCTCAAGATGCGCCCGGTGGACATGCTGGCCCTGGCCGCGGACGCCGTGCAGGACGCGAGGATCCTCGCGCCCGACCGGATCATCAAGCTGGACGTGGTCGGCGGCGCGGCTCTGATCGTCTCGGGCGACGAGGTACGCCTGCGCCAGGTCATCAGCAACCTCGTCAGCAACGCGATCATCTACACCGAGCCCGGCTCGCCGATCATCCTCCGGGCCGGGGCGGGCGCGGACACGTTCTTCCTCGAGGTGGTCGACCAGGGCCCGGGGCTCACCCCCGAGCAGGTCGAGCGCGTCTTCGAGCGCTTCTACCGCGCCGACTCCGCCAGGTCGCGCCGCCGTTCCGGCGAGGACAGGGGCAGCGGGCTCGGCCTGGCCATCGTGCAGGCGCTCGTCCACGCCCACGGCGGCACGGTGACGGTGGAGAGCTCGCCGGAGGCCGGCTCCACCTTCCGGGTCGAACTCCCACTTGCCTTGGAGTGAGCCTTCAGCTAACCCTCAGGTCGCTGAGTCACTCTAAGTAGGTGATGAAACCCGAGGCGCTGATCATGGTGGTGGACGACGAACCCAGCATCCGGGACCTCCTGTCCGCCAGCCTGCGCTTCTCCGGGTTCGAGGTGCTGACCGCCGCCGACGGCCAGGAGGCCGTCGAGGTGGCCGATCGGACCTCGCCCGACCTCGTGGTGCTCGACGTGATGCTGCCGGACCTGGACGGGTTCGAGGTGGCCAAGCGGATCGACGCGCCCGTGCTGTTCCTGACCGCCCGCGGCGACACCGAGGACAAGATCGCCGGGCTGCGGGTGGGCGACGACTACGTGACCAAGCCGTTCAGCCTGGAGGAGGTGCAGGCCAGGATCCGGGCCGTGCTGCGGCGCACGCGCGGGGAGGGCGCGCCCGCCAGCAAGCTCAAGGTGGCCGACCTGGAGCTGGACGAGGACGCCCGCGAGGTGTGGCGGGCCGGGCGGCAGGTACGCCTGTCGCCGACGGAGTTCAAGCTGCTGCACTACTTCATGGTCAACGCGGGCCGCGTGCTGTCGAAGGCGCAGATCCTGGACCACGTGTGGAACTACGACTTCGGCGGCGACGCTGGTGTCGTCGAGTCGTACGTCTCCTACCTCAGACGCAAGGTGGACGACGTCGAGCCGCGCCTCATCCACACCCTGCGCAGCGTCGGCTACGTGCTGAGAGAGCCGCCCACAGGCTGAACGCGGCCCACCGTGGGTAGCGTGAATCTATGGACCTGCTGGGCGCGTTGGAGGCGCTGCGTCGGCCGCTGGATCGCGAGCTGTTCCCCCTGGCGGTCGGCGAGGCGGCGGCCGACCGGCGCGCGCAGCGCGAGCTCGCCGGACAGCTCGACGACTACCTGCTGCCCCGGCTGCGCGCCCTCGACGCGCCGCTGCTGGCCGTCGTCGGCGGGTCCACGGGGGCGGGCAAGTCCACGCTGGTCAACTCGCTGGTCGGGGCCGACGTGACCGAGCCCGGCGTGCTGCGGCCCACCACGCTGGTGCCCACGCTCGTGGTCAGCCCGGCCGACCGCGCCTGGTTCATGGGCCAGAACGTGCTGCCCGGCCTGTCCCGTGCCACGGGCACCGGACCAGGAGAGCTGCGCGTGGTCCCCTCCGACGCGCTGGGTCCCGGTCTCGCGCTGCTCGACGCGCCCGACATCGACTCCGTGGTGGTCGCCAACCGGGAGCTCGCCGCGCAGCTGCTGGCCGCCGCCGATCTGTGGTTGTTCGTCACGACCGCCGCCCGCTACGCCGACGAGGTGCCGTGGAGCTTCCTGCGCTCCGCCCGCGAACGCAGCACCGCCCTGGCCCTCGTACTGGACCGGGTGCCCCTGGACGCGGTCGACCCCGTCTCGCGCGACCTGTCCCGGCTCCTCGCCGAGAACGGCCTCGAAGGCACCCTCCTGTTCACCATCCCCGAGGCCGTGCTCCCCTCCGAGCGGGCCAGGCTGCCCGCGGAAACCGTGCGGCCCGTCTCGTCCTGGCTCACCGGGCTGGCCGCCGACGCCCAGGAGAGATCCCGCGTCGTACGCCAGACACTGTCGGGAGCGCTCGACAGCCTGGCCACCCGGGTTCCCGCGCTGGCCGAGGCCGTCGAACGCCAGCAGGCGGCCTTCGAGGGCCTGCGCTCGATCGTGGCAAGCGCGTACGCGGGCGGGCTGGCCGACTTCGATGCGGGCATGCGTGACGGGTCGCTGCTGCGCGGCGAGGTGCTGGCCCGCTGGCAGGACTTCATCGGCACCGGCGATCTCATGCGCTCCCTGGAGAGCCGGGTCGGCCGGCTGCGCGACCGGATCGTCGGCTTCTTCACGGGGCGGATGCCGGAGCTCCAGCTCAGGGACGCCCTGGAGAGCGGCGTGGAGGCGCTCATCAGGGGCGCCGCCGACGGGGCCGCCGAGCGCGCCCTGGAAGGCTGGGCGGCCGCGCCCGGCGGTCCCGGCCTGCTGGAACGGCTCGGCCCCATGGAGGCCGCCCGCCTCGGCCGCGCCTCGCCCGACCTGGGCAAGCGCTCGGAGTCAGCGGTCCGCAAGTGGCAGGAGTTCGTCCTGGATCTCGTACGGGAGGAAGGTTCGGAGAGGCGGACGGCCGCCCGCGTGGCGTCGTTCGGGGTGAACGGGGCGGGGCTGCTGCTCATGCTGGCCGCGTTCGCCTCGACGGGCGGGCTGACCGGGATCGAGGTCGGCATCGCGGGCGGGACGAGCCTGCTGTCGCAGAAGCTGCTCGAGGCCGTCTTCGGGGACCAGGCAGTGCGTACGCTGACCGTGTCCGCACGGGCCGACCTGCGGGATCGGGTGCAGAGGCTGCTGGATGAGGAGTCCTACCGGTTCACGGCCCAGCTGGAGGCGGTGGAGCCGCCCAGCGGGACGGCGAACGCGCTCCTGGTGGCGGCCGAGCGCGTCCACATGATGGAGAAGCCATGAAGCTGCTCCGCAGGAAGGAAGGCCCGTCTCTCGACTCCCGGCTGGCGGCCCTGTTCGAGGCGGCCTCGCTGGCCGAGGGGCGGCTGGCCGAGGAGGCGGTGTCCGGCGCACGCGCGGTCGCGGAACGGGCCGGGGCACGCCGTGACCTCTCGATCGACCACACGGTGGCCGCGCTGGCGGGCGCGACGGGCAGCGGCAAGTCCTCGCTCTACAACGCCCTGGCAGGAGAGGACCTGGCGGCGGTGGGTGTCGTGCGGCCCACCACCTCGACCGCGCAGGCAGCGCTATGGGACGGCGAGGGCTCCGGCCCGCTGCTGGACTGGCTGGACATCCCCCAGCGCCACTCCACCGCCCCCACCCCCGACTTGTCCGGACTTATCCTCCTGGACCTCCCTGACCACGACTCCATCCGGCTCTCCCATCGCCTGGAGGTGGACCGCCTGGTGGGGCTGGTGGACCTGCTGGTCTGGGTGGTGGACCCGCAGAAGTACGCCGACGCGGCCCTTCACGACCGTTACCTGCGCCCGCTGGCCGCGCACCGGGACGTGATGCTGGTGGTGCTCAACCAGGTCGACCGCCTCCCCGCGCAGGCCGTCGAGCGCTGCCTCGCGGACCTCCGCCGCCTGCTGGACGAGGACGGCCTGGCGGGCGTCCCGGTCCTCGCCGTGTCCGCCCGTACCGGCGCGGGGCTCGGCGAGCTCCGCTCCCTCCTCGGCGACCGCGTCGCACACCGCAGGTCCTGGTCCACGCGCCTGGCCGCGGACATCACCACCGCCGCCACCCACCTCGGCGGAGCAGCGGCGGAGGGCGGCGCAGGGCGGGCGGTGGGGATGGACCGGGCGCTCACTGGCGCGCTGTATGACGCGGCCGGGGTGCCGCTGGTCGTGGAGGCCGTGGCCAAGGGACATCGGCACCGTGCCGTCGTCGCCACGGGGTGGCCCGTCACCCGCTGGATACGCAAGCTCAGGCCCGACCCGCTGCGCAGACTGCGCATCGGCGCCACCGTCCCGGCAGGCACGCGTCCGAGCGAACCACAGGCTGTTCTGTCGACCAAGCCACAGGGCGAACCGGCGGACGAGCCGTCGGCCGAGCGGCCGCCGTCGGCGTCGGGGGCGGGGATCGTCGGCCGTACGTCCGTGCCGGCGGCCTCGGCCGTACAGAGGGCGAAGGTCGAGACGGCGATCAGGGACGTCGGAGAGGCGGCCGCGGCGGGTCTGTCCGGCCCGTGGGCGGCGGCGGTGCGGCAGGCGGCGCGGTCCCGTTCCGGGGAACTGGCCGATGCGGTGGACCGGGCGGTGGCCATGGACTCCGTCCGCGCCACCAGGCGTCCCAGGTGGTGGCGGGCCGTGAACGTCCTGCAGTGGCTGGTGTTCGCGGCCATGCTCGCCGGTGCCTTGTGGCTGGGCGGGCTGTTCGCGATGGACTACCTGCGCCTGCCCCAGCCGCCGCTGCCGACCGTGGGCGTGGTGCCGTGGCCGACGGTGCTGCTGCTGGGCGGGGCACTCGCCGGCGTGCTCATCGCGTTGCTGTCGCGGCTGGCCGCGTGGGCAGGCGGAAGGAGAAGGGCCAGGCGTACGGCCAGAGCCCTGCGTACGGCCATCGGCCAGGTGAGCGACGAGCTCGTACTGGCCCCCGTAAGAGCGGAGCTCGACCGGTACGCCCGCTTCACCGAGGCAGTCGACCGAGCCCTAGGCGGCACGTGACGGCCGGAGCAGCAGGGCCGCCAGCCCCGCCCCTACCACCGCGAACCCGGACGCCGCCAGGAAGGGCGCCGACGCCCCTGACCGCTCCACGATCACCCCAGCCGCCCCCGACCCCAGAGCTCCCCCGACGCCGATGGCCGTGGAGATCCACCCGAACGCCTCCGCCTGGGCCGCCGGCGCCAGCTCGTCCACCAGCAGCGAAGACGTGGTCAGCGCCGGATTGAGCACCAGCCCGCCGCCGAACAGCACCGCCCAGAACAGCGGCCACGCGTCCACCACAGCCAGCGGCGCCAGCACCACGCCGAGCACCAGCATCAGCCCGACGATCCGCACCCCGGCCCCGGACCGCCAAGAGCGGGCGCCGTAGGCGGCGGCCCCCGCGATCCCGCCCAAGGAGAGCGCCGCCACCAGCGGCCCGGTCGCCGCGGGCACCTCACGCGCGGCGGCCAGCGCGGGCACGCCCACCTGCAGCGCTCCTATCGTCCCGCCGAGCAGCAGCACCACGGCCAGCAGCACCGGCATCCGCCGATCCGCGAACACCTGCCCGCGCTCCCGCGAGGGCACGTCGGGCCCGGTCCGCAGCGCGCGGGCGAAGCCCAGCGTCCCGGCTCCGGCCACCACAGCCACGAGGCCCAACCCCAGCGGAGCTCCGGAAACCGCCGTGCCCCCGGACGCGGGCATGATCGCGATCAGCGTCCCGAACGCCAGCGGTCCCAGGAGCATGGCCAGATCCTGCACCAGGTACACGAGGCTGTAGGCGGCCGTACGTCCCGCGCCCGCCATCCGGTGGCCCCACTCGATCCGCATGCTGACGGAGATCGGCGGCAGCCCGGCCCCCGCCACCCAGGCCAGCGCCACCACGATCCACCAGGGCCAGCGGCCGGCGCCCACGACCAGCGCGACGAGCGCCGCCACGTGCAGCAGCGCAGTGGCGGCCAGCACCGGCCCCGACCCGCTCCGGTCCATGAGCCGCCCCTGCACCGGGCGGCCCATCCCCGCTCCCACGGAGAACGCCGCCGCGGTCACCCCGGCCAGCGCCGGCGACCCGCTCGCGCCCTGCACCACCAGCACCATCCCCACTGGCGCGACCTGCTGGGTGAGCTGCGCCAGGAACCCCAGGACGGCCTGGGCCGGCACGCCCGGCAGCCCGAGCAACCTGCGATACGGCACCGGCTCCATATGCCGCAGGCTATTCCTCGAAGATCACGACGTGGGGCAGCCGTTGGCCTTGTTGATGTTGTCGATGAACCTCTGGGGCATCGGCGTCGAGTACACGTCGACGCTGGCGCGGCCGGGTTCCGTCATGCTGCCGCCGTGCACCAGCCAGGAGTCGGGCACGGAATCCTGCTTGTCGTAGTCGAGAGCGTCGGTCCGGTTCGGATCCGCGACGATGAACTCCTCGATGCTCACCCCGCGTTCCCGCAACATCGTCCGCACCTCGGCGACGGTCTTGTTGTAATAGGGGACGCAGTGCATGGGCTCACCCTTGGCATCCCAGGAGGTGGTGCTCTGGAACTGTTCGCCCGGCCTGGCCTTCCTGCCGACCTCCACCTTGGCGGTGCCCTTGAAGCCGACGGGGATCTTCAAGCCGATGGCGCAGCCGTCCAGCTTCTCGCAGGGGCCGGGCGGGTAGATGCCCTGGATCTCGGTGACGTACTCGTTGTCGGGAGCCGTAGGGAAGACCTGCCCTTCGAAGGCGGCGGTGGCGGGGACCACCTTGAGCGAGACGTCGAGCCCGACGGTGCGCAACTGTGTCTCGTAGTTCTCCGGGTCGGCGTACAAGTCCTTGATCTCGATGATGTAGTAGCCGCCCTCCTTCTTGATGTCCAGCGCCGTGGCGGTGGAATTGGGCAACATCCAGGTCAGCGCCACGACGGCGGTTGTCAGCAGGCCACCGGCGACGACAGCCACCCGTCCACGCCTCCTGCCGGTCCTGCCGGTCTCGGGAGCGGGCGACCCGGCAGCGATCTCGTGCATCAGCTCGCGGGCCCCCTCGCTGACCTCCGACACCGGCGGAGCCGCGAACCGGGCGACGATCTGGTCGATGCTGTCGGTCATGACTGTCCTTTCGCGAGAGAGACGGCACGCTGTCCGTATCCGGTGAGGTCGGGGTCGAGGTCCGCCAGCTCCTTGGCGAGCCGCTTGCGGGCGCGGTGCAGCCGGAGCCTGGCGGCCCCGCGCGAGCAGCCGAGCACCTTCGCGATCTCGGCCCCGCTGAGCCCTTCCCACGCGACCAGCGCGAGCAGTTCCCGGTCGTCGTCGGAGAGCCGCTTGAACGCCTCGTACGCGGGGTCGGCGCCGGCGACGGGGCCCGCCCACGTCGTGATCTCCTCGCGCAGCCGTACGGCCAGGGCGGCCCGGCGTTCCTCGCCGCGGAAGTGGTTCGCGAGCACGCGCCTGGCGACGCCGTACAGCCAGAGCCTGGCCGCGTCCCCCTTGGGCACGTCGTTCAGGCGGCGCCAGGCGGTCGTGAACGTCTCCGCGATCACGTCCGCGGTGTCGTCAGGGGAGCCCGTACGTCGCCTGACATAAGTGGCGACGGCGGGATAATGCGCCAAATACATCTCCTCGAAGCGCTGCTCGGGCTCGGGTGGTCCCATGTGGTGGTCCTTCCAATTGGCGAACACACCGGAGGAGATGTCCGGATAAGCCGGGATGTTTCACTCGGTGCCGAGCGAGCCCGCGATCGTGCGCAGCGCCGACAGGAGTGGGCGCAGGAGGGGATGGGCGTCGGCGCCACGGCGTATGGCGGCGAAGACGCGCCGCTCGGGCCCCGGCGTCTGGCGCACCACGACCCCTGTCAGCGCCATGTCGCGCAGGGCCAGCCGCGGCACGAGAGCCACCCCCGCCCCCGCTCCGACCAGGGCGACCACGGCGCGGAAGTCGTCGGAGCAGTGCGCGAGGTTCGGCGTGAACCCCGACTGCCGGCACGCGAACGTGATCACGTCGTGCACCGGGTTGCCCGGATACGGCCCGATCCAGGTCGCATCGGAGAGCGCCACGAGGGTGGCCGACGCCGCCAGCGGGTGGTCCTGGGGGAGCACGAGGTCGAACGGCTCGGCGTACAGCGGCAGGCGCGCCAGGCGCCGGTCGGCCGCGTCGGGCGCGCCCCGGTACTCGACCGTGATCGCCAGATCGGCCTCGCCGTCCAGCAGCATGGCCAGGCTGTGGTCGCCCTCGGCGTCCAGCACGCGTACGCGCACGCCGGGGGAGGTGGCACGCAGGGCGGCGATGGCGGGGGAGAGCACGGCGCTGATCGCGGTGGCGAAGCAGGCCACCGTGACCTCGCCCGCCTCGCCCGTGGTGTACGCGGCCACCTCGGCCTCGGCGCGTTCGAGCTGGGCGAGGACCTCGTTGGCATGGCCGAGCATGATCTTGCCGACGGCGGTGAGGTGCACGCCGCGCCCGTCACGGGTGAACAGCCGGTGGCCCACCTCGTGCTCCAGGGCGACGAGCTGCTGGGACACCGCCGACGGGGTGAGGTGCAGCGCGGCCGCGGCGGCGGTGACCGTGCCGTGGTCGGCCACCGCCCGCAGCGTGCGCAGCCGCCGCGTGTCTATCACGCAGCGAGAATACTCACCCTGCGGGCGGGAGCGGTCGGGCGCCGGTCAGCGCCGCTCGCGTTGCGCCGAGCTCCGCCGTACGCCGTCCCGCCGACCCGGCGCCTGGTAACGCTCGCCCACGTCGGCTCGCGCCCGGCGTCGGGCCGCGCTGACCCGCCTTGGGGGCCAATACCGTCCATATCGGCTCGCGCCACCGGGCGTCGGCCTGCGCCACCGGGCGTCGGCCTACGGCGGCCGGCGTCGGCTCCATGGCGTCATGGGTCGCTGCCCGGCTGCCGGTCACGCCGCCGTTGTGGGATCCGGGACCGGTGGTTCAGCCGCGGGCCTGGATGAACGCCTGGACGGCGCGGTCCACGTCCTCCTCCGAGTGGGCGGCCGACAGCTGGACGCGGATCCGGGCCTGGCCGTGCGGTACGACCGGGTACGAGAAGCCGATCACGTAGATGCCCAGATCGAGCAGGCGATCGGCCATGGCGGCGGCCTCGGCGGCGTCGCCGATCATGACGGGCACGATCGGGTGGTCGCCGGGCAGGATGTCGAATCCCGCCCTGGTCATCTCGCTGCGGAAGCGCGCGGTGTTGGAGCGGAGCTGCTCGCGGGCCTCGTTCGAGGTCTCCAGCAGGTCGAGGATGCGCAGCGACGCCGAGGCGATGACCGGGGCGAGCGAGTTGGAGAACAGGTACGGGCGGGAGCGCTGCCGCAGCAGCTCGCAGATCTCCTTGCGGGCCGAGACGTAGCCGCCGCTGGCACCACCGAGCGCCTTGCCCAGCGTGCCGGTGATGATGTCGATCCGGTCGGTGACGCCGTGGAGCTCGGGCGTGCCACGGCCGGTCGGGCCGACGAAGCCGACGGCATGGGAGTCGTCGACCATCACCATGGCGTCGTACCGCTCGGCCAGGTCGCAGATGTCCCGCAACGGAGCGAGATATCCGTCCATGGAGAACACACCATCGGTCACGATCAGCCGCCGCCGCGCCTCCGACGCCTCCTTGAGCCTGGCCTCGAGCTCGGCCATGTCGCGGTTGGCGTAACGGAAGCGCTGGGCCTTGGAGAGCCGGATGCCGTCGATGATGCTGGCGTGGTTGAGCGCGTCGGAGATCACCGCGTCCTGGGCGTCGAGCAGGGTCTCGAAGACGCCGCCGTTCGCGTCGAAGCACGAGCTGTAGAGGACGGTGTCCTCCATACCGAGAAAGTCCGACAGGCGCGTCTCGAGCTCCTTGTGCACCTCCTGGGTGCCGCAGATGAACCGTACGGACGCCATGCCGAACCCCCACCGGTCCAGCGCCTCCTTGGCGGCCTCGACCACGGTGGGGTTGTCGGCGAGGCCGAGGTAGTTGTTGGCGCAGAAGTTCAGGACCTCGCGCCCGGCCACGCTCACCGACGAGCTCTGCGGGGTGGTGATCACGCGCTCCGGCTTGAGCAGCCCGGCCTCGGTGATCTCGTCGAGCGTCGTACGCAGCTGCTCGCGCACATTGGTGAACATCAGGCGCTCCAATCCAGGATGACCTTGCCGGTCCGGCCGCTGGCGGCCGTGTCGAAGGCGGCGTCGAAGTCTTGGTACGGGAACCGGTCGGTGATCACGGGGGAGAGGTCGAGACCCTTCTCCAGCAGGACGGACATGTTGTACCAGGTCTCGAACATCTCCCGGCCGTACACACCCTTGATCGTGATCATGGACGTCACGACGGTCGCCCAGTCGATCGCGAACTCCTCCGCGGGCAGCCCCAGCATGGCGATCTTCCCGCCGTGGGTCATGTTCGCGATCATGTCGCGCATGGCCTGGGGGTTGCCGGACATCTCCAGCCCCACGTCGAAGCCCTCGCGCATGTGGAGCTGCCGCATGCCGTCGGCGATCGACGACCTGGAGACGTTCAGGGCGAGGGAGACGCCGAGCTTGCCGGCCAGGTCGAGGCGCTCGTCGCTGACATCGGTGATCATCACGTTGCGCGCGCCGACGTGCGTGGCCACGGCCGCGGCCATCAGCCCGATCGGGCCCGCCCCGGTGATCAGCACGTCCTCCCCGACCAGGGGAAATGACAGGGCCGTGTGTACGGCGTTCCCGAACGGGTCGAAGATGGCCGCCACGTCGGGGTGGACGGGGACCCGGTGCACCCAGACGTTGGAGGCGGGCAGCGTGACGTATTCGGCGAAGGCGCCGTTCCTGTTGACCCCGAGGCCGACCGTGTTGCGGCACAGGTGGCGGCGGCCCGCCATGCAGTTGCGGCACTTGCCGCACACGAGGTGGCCCTCGCCGCTGACGAGGTCGCCGACGGAGACGTCCTCGACGCCCGGCGCCACCTCGACCACGTGGCCGCAGAACTCGTGCCCGACGATCAGCGGAAGCCGCAGGGTCTGCCGCGCCCAATCATCAAATTTCCGGATGTGCAGGTCGGTGCCGCAGATGCCGGTCCGCAGCACCCGGATCTTCACCTCGCCGGGGCCCACCTCCGGCTCCGGCACGTCCACAAGCCAGAGGCCGGCCTCGGCCTTCTCCTTGACCAGCGCTTTCATGGCTCCATTTCCCCCTAGTCCGAACCTAACGCACTGTGCCCGCTCACCTCCGAGCATGTCCATCGAGGGATTCTTAAGTGCCCCCACAGCTCTGCTTCACGCCACAGCAAAGCGGAGCCTCTTCGGGCGGACGTGCTCAGATCTGCAAGATTCAGCCTGGTTATTGGCATAAATACGTACTAGCCTCCAGCAGGGCCGCTCATTTCTCTTGGAGAGGACACCCGTGGAAGACCTGCGCATCGGCGTCATCGGCCTCGGCCTGCGTACGAGCCTCGCCCTGCACGCGCACCGGCCGGGCAGGGGCTCGGTCGTGACCGCCCTGTGCGACTCCGACCCGGCGGTGCTCAAGCGGCAGGCGGGGAGGTTCGAGGCCGAGTTCCTGACCGGGGACCACCGCGAGCTGCTCGCCCGGCGCGACCTCGACGCGATCATCGTCAACACCCCCGACGACACCCACGAGGCCCTCGCCGTCGACTGCCTCCAGGCCGGCAAGCCCGTCTACCTGGAGAAGCCGATGGCGATCACGGTGGAGGGCTGCGACAACATCCTGCGCGCCGCCCGCGACACCGGCACCCGCCTGTACGTGGGGCACAACATGCGTCACATGGGCGTGGTACGGCTCATGCGCGACATCATCCGCAAGGGCGACATCGGCGAGCCGAAGACCGTCTGGGTGCGCCACTTCGTGTCGTACGGCGGCGACTACTACTTCAAGGACTGGCACGCCGACCGCACCCGCACCACGGGCCTGCTGCTGCAGAAGGCGGCGCACGACCTGGACGTGATCCACTGGCTGGCCGGCGGCTACACCGCCAGGGTGAACGCGTTCGGCGACCTCATGGTCCACGGCGACCTGCCGCGTCGCGCGCCCGGCACGCCGCGACCCGACGGGTGGCTCCAGGAGTACGAGTGGCCGCCGGTCTCACGCACCGGCCTGCACCACGTCGTGGACGTCGAGGACGTGTCGGTCATGAACATGCGGCTCGACAACGGCGTCATCGCCGCCTACCAGCAGTGCCACTTCACCCCCGACTACGTGCGCAACTACACGGTCATCGGCACGGAGGGCCGCCTGGAGAACTTCGGCGACGGGCCGGGCGACACGGTCAAGGTGTGGAACGCGGGGCCCACGGCCTATCGGGACGACTGCGACATCGCGTACAAGGTGCCTCTCGCGGAGGGGTCGCACGGGGGCGCGGACGCGCAGATCATGGCGGAGTTCTGCCGGTTCGTCCGGGACGGCGGCGCGACGGACACCTCTCCGGTGGCGGCCAGGATGAGCGTGGCGGCCGGTTACATGGCCACGATGTCGCTGCGGAACGGCGGCATGCCGTACGACGTGCCGCCGCTGGATCCTGAGCTGGCCGCGTACTTCGACGCCGGGCAGGGCTGATACCCGGGGAACCCGGCCGCGCCCCGCGGACAGTAGACAGATGTGGATATGTCGATGCGTGCCCGCATACGTGGCGGGGACAAGGCGGCGTTCGGCGAGCTCTTCGACGACTGCGCGAAATCCGTCTACAACCATGCCTTCCGCCTGACCGCCAACTGGTCCACGGCCGAGGACGCGATGGCGCTGACGTTCCTCGAAGCCTGGCGATTACGGCATCGGATCGACCCGGAGGGCGGCTCGCTGCGGCCCTGGCTCCTCGGCATCGCCACCAACGTCGCCCGGAACGTGCGCAGGGCCGCCCGCAGGCACGACGACGCCCTGGCCCGGCTGCCCCGGGGCGAGGAGGTGCCGGACTTCGCCGACGAGGTCGTGGGCCGCATCGACGACGCCGAGCGCCTGGCGGCGGTGCGGCAGGCGTACGGGCGGCTGCGCCGCCAGGAGCAGGACGTGTTCGCGCTGTGCGTCATGGCCGGGCTCGACTACGCCCAGGCGGCCGAGGCGCTCGGCGTCCCGGTGGGCACCGTGAAGTCCCGGCTGTCGCGGGCCAGGAAGAAGCTCGCGGACCGGGAACCGCCCCTGGATCCCCGACAGGTAGTAGGTGACCTCGGCCCCGAGAAGGAGGAGATCCGATGAACTGGCCGGCCGAACGCGATCTTCCCGAGGGCCGTCACCGACTGCTCAAGGAGTTCGTCATGACCCAGATCGACCGCAAGCCCACGCGGAGGCGCCTCACCGTCCTGGCTCCCGTCGCGGGGCTGGCGGCCGCCGCCGCGGTGGCCGTCCCGCTGCTCTTGGGCGGCGCTCCCGCGTACGCCGTGACCAAGGGCCCCGACGGGCTCATCGAGATCACCATCAACGAGGCCAAGGACCCGAAGCAGCTCCAGGCGGACCTGCGGGCCATGGGAGCGGACGTGGTGGTGGACTACATCCCCCAAGGCAAGAAGTGCAGCCCGCAGCCGCGCAGCAGCCACTTCCTCAGCCAGGACGAGGCGCCGCTGGCGGTCTTCCCGCGCCCGAAGGGCTGGGAGCCGACGGAGGACTCGGAGCCGGGCTTCCTCATCGACCCGCGCGTGATCGGCAGTGGGCAGACGGGGGTGCTGGAGTTCAGCGTCAGTGAGGTCGGGGGCGACGTCGTCGCGGGCGTCTGGGCCCGCGTCGGCGAAGGCCCGATCGCCGACTGCACGCTGGTGGACACCACGGAGGCCCCGCTGTCGCACTGACCAGGCGAAACGACGGCGCCCTGCTGCACGCTCGTGTGCGGCGGGCGCCGTCGTCATTAGTGGGGACTCCAGGGTTGGAATCGCCGTTCTAACTGTGCAACACTGTTGCAAGCTTGCTACATGGTCGGAAAAGGAAGACACCAACACAACGAGATCAACGCGGCCCTCAAGGCGATCCGCAAGATCGGGTGGTTCACCGTCGTGGAAAGCCACAACGGTCACCGCTGGGGATGGATCGAATGCGTCTGTGGCGCTCGACAGTCTGTCTGGTGCACGCCGCGCAACCCGGGCAACCACGTGAAGCGTATCTTCCGGTGGGTCGACGATCACGCCGAGTGCGCAAAGAACGAGGAGACGTCATGATTACGTGGGACTTCCGCGTCACTCTGAATCGAGCACCCACCGATGAGGAGCTGGACGCGCTGTACGAGGCAGGTCTGGATGACTGCACGATATCGGGCTTCAGGGACGGCAACTCCTACGTCATGTGCGACCGTGAGGCGGAGACCCTGATGGACGCGATCGAATCCGTTCTCCTCCAGATCAGGACGGTCCCGGGCCTCTGGGCGACCGGCGTGGGAGAGGACGACGGGGTGACGCTGGGGGACGCGGCGCGCCGCCACGGGGGCCGCACCCAGGCCAGCCTGCGGCAGCTCGCCACCGGGCAGCGCGGTCCCGGTGGTTTCCCGAAGCCGCTGATCGAGGCCGACAACATCAGCCTCTACTCCTGGGCCGAAATCTCGGAGTGGTTGCGCACCACGATGGGCGACGACATCCCGTCGGTGAACCGCGACATCGTCATCGCCGATGCCGCGGTCAAACTGGCCTGCCGCGCCAGGGAGACTCACCAGCAGGCCCAAGTGGGTCACATCTACGAGATCGCCTGCTGATCCCCGGCGGACGGCTCACTCCTCGACCGACCTGCCGTCCGCCGGGAAAGGATCAGCGCTCGGCCTCCTTCGGCTCCCGGTCCACCTCAGGGAACGGCGACGGCTCCTGGGCGCCCTGCGTGAGCTGGCGCGGCCCGCTGGGGCTCTCCGCCTCCTGGGCGTCCGCGACCGCCTCGGCGGCCGCCTCCGAGGCCTTGAGCACCTCCTCGTCCGTCTGCGACGTCTCGGGCACCTCCTCGCGCGTGGCCGCCGACCTGGGCAGGGCCTCCGTGAACGCCTTAGAGACCCCCTGCAGCGCCGAGGTGACCTCACTCGGGATCACCCAGAACGTGTTGCCGTCGCCCTGTGCCAGCTGCGGCAGCACCTGCAGATACTGGTACGCCAGCAGCTTCGGGTCGGGGTCGTTGCGGTGGACCGCCTGGAAGACCTGGTCGATGGCGCGCGACTGGCCCTCGGCCTCCAGGATGGCCGCCGTGCGCTGGCCCTCGGCGCGGAGGATGCGGCTCTGCTTGTCGCCCTCGGCCGTGAGGATCTGCGACTGCCGCTGGCCCTCGGCGGTGAGGATCGCGGCGCGCTTGTCGCGCTCGGCCCGCATCTGCTTCTCCATCGCGTCCTTGATGGTCTTGGGCGGGTCGATGGCCTTGATCTCGACGCGGTTGACGCGGATGCCCCACTTGCCGGTGGCCTCGTCGAGCACCCCGCGCAGCTGGCTGTTGATGGTGTCGCGCGAGGTCAGCGTCTTCTCCAGGTCCATGGAGCCGACCACGTTACGCAGTGTGGTGACGGTCAGCTGCTCGACGGCCTGGATGTAGTTGGCGATCTCGTACGCCGCCGCTCGTGGGTCGGTGACCTGGAAGTAGAGGACCGTGTCGATCTCGACGACGAGGTTGTCCTCGGTGATGACGGGCTGCGGGCGGAAGGAGACGACCTGCTCGCGCAGGTCGATCATGGGGTAGACGCGGTCGATGTACGGGATGACGAAGTTGAGACCCGGCTTGAGCGTGCGGTGGTATCGGCCGAGTCGCTCCACGTTGCGTGCCCGCGCCTGCGGGACGATCCGTACGGCCTTCAGCACGGTGAGGAAGGCGAACAGTATGATCAGGATTCCGACCAGCAACAGTGGATCCATGAGTCACTCCCGGGGATAGACGAGGGCTGTCGCCCCTTCGATCTCGATGATGTCGACGGTCGCTCCCTCGGGGATCACCAGCGTCTCGTCGTAGGCGCGTGCCGACCACTCCTCGCCCCCGATGCGTACGCGACCGTCGCGGCCCGTCACCTCTGAGACGACGTAGGCGGGCTTGCCGACCAGTGCTTCCACGCCGAACCGCTGCAGCGGCGGCTGCCTGATGTGGCGCATCGCGATGGGCCTGAGCACCAGCAGGCCGGTCGCGGACGAGACCGCGAAGCAGAGCAGTTGCAGGGGGACGGGCAATCCGACGGCCGCGGTGGCGGCGGTCAGAAGAGCGGCCGCGCCCAGCAGTCCGAGCGAGGCCGTGAGGGTGAATATCTCGGCCACCCCGAGGACTACCGCGAGGATTACCCAGACGATCCAATCTGCCATGTCCGGCCCTCCTGATGGGACAACGGGCCTGTGTCTGTAAGTGGTTCCCCCTTCTCTACCGTAATCCTGGAATCATCCCTACGGCACCCGGGCACCTGCGGGATCGGCGTCAGGCAGGGCGCTCCCTTGCTGCCATCTCTCCCACGACAGCTGCCAGAAACCCCATCCGTTGCTCCATTCGAGCTCGCGGTCGGTGCCGGTGATCGTGACCGGGTCGCCGCGCAGCGAGCCGTCGTAGAACCAGGCCGCCTGGTCGGGCCTGGCGTTGATGCAGCCGTGGCTGACGTTTGCCCGGCCCTGTGCCCACACATTGTCCTTGGCGTGCACATATTCGCCGCTGTTGGAGATGCGTACCGCATGGTCGATCATCACGTCGTAATAGCCGGGCTCGCCTTTGACCCGCCCCGGGGAGACCATGCGGACCGGGTCGCCCTTGTCCATGGTCAGGTGGATGCCGCTGGTCGTGGTGTATTCGGGGGTGGTGGCCATGCCCGCGCTGATGGCCATCCGCTGCACGATCTGACCGTCGCGGCGGACCAGCATCCGGTGGGTCCTCGTGTTGATGGCGCTGGTCTGCGCGCGGCCGACGGTGAAGGCGAAGGTGGAGTCGGTGGCGCCGTAGCGGCCCGCGCCCGCGCGTACGCCGGCCAGATGCGCGGTGACCGTGACCCGCTGGTGCGGGGTCCAGAAGCGGCGGGTCCGGTAGATCACCTGGGTGTCGCTGGTCCACCGCCACGCGCCCTCGACCGGGTGCTCCGCCTTGACCTCCAGCGTCCGCTCGACGGCCGCCTTGTCCGTTATCGGGCTGTCGAAGTCGATGATGACCGGCATGCCGACGCCGACCGTCTCGCCCGGCAGCGGCGTCGTCGAGGCCACCTGGAAGGTGTGCTCGACCGGGCGGGTGCGGAAGCGGCCCATCGCCACCGTGGCGGGGCCGCGGGCGCCCTGGGCCGTGGCGGTCACCGTGTATTCGGCCGCGGGCTTGAGCGTCCAGGCGGAGCGCCAGATCGTACGGGAGCCGTCGAGCCGCCCCGGCACCTGCTCCCCGCCCACGGAGACCAGCACCCGGTCGAGCGTGCCGCCGAGCGACCTGATCACCAGGCCGCGGTCGGTGCGGGCCCGCCTGGCGTCGAAGGCCGGCGAGACCCGCACGACCGGGGGCGAGGACGGGGTCTCGGCCGTCACGCAGGTGCAACCGCAGACCAGGAGGAGGAAGGTGACACAAGTCAGCACCGCCTGCCGCATGTCACTCCTGAGGGTCCGAGGGAGGGGGCGAACCCAGGGTAGCGGTCAGTCAGTGATCAAGCACGTTGAGTCACTTATACGATAGTTCCGGAAACTTCTCCCAATGTCAGCTCCCTGGCCCTGGCCCGGATGGTCACCGTGTCCCCGTCCTCCAGGAACGAGCGGGTCTCACCGCTCGAGAGCTTGAGAGGCTCGCTCCCGTTCCAGGTCAGCTCGATGAGCGAGCCGCGCTCGCCCGGTGAGGGCCCCGAGATCGTGCCGCTGGCGAACAGGTCTCCGGTGCGCAGCGAGGCCCCGTTCACCGTCATGTGGGCGAGCATCTGGTCGGGCGTCCAGTACATGCTCGAGTACGGCGGCCGCGACACGACCTCCCCGTTGAGCACGATCTCGAGCGAGATGTCCAGCCCCCAGTCGCTCTGCCTGCGCAGGTAGCCGACCGGCTCGGGATCCTGGGCGCGGCCGGGGATCCGGGGCAGCGCCTCCAGCGGCGTGATCCACGGCGAGACCGACGTGGCGAACGACTTGCCCAGGAACGGCCCGAGAGGCACGTACTCCCACGCCTGGATGTCACGCGCGCTCCAGTCGTTGACCAGCGTCACCCCGAACACGTGCTCCTCGAACGCCCCGGCGGGCGAGCCGAGCGTGGTCGGCATCCCGACCACGAACCCCAGCTCCGCCTCGATGTCCAGCTTCGCGCACGGCCCGAACGCGCCCTGCCCGAGCTGTCCTTGCGGGCGCCTGACCGGAGTGCCCGACACGACGACCGTCCCCGACCTGCCGTGGTAGCCGACGGGCAGGTGCCGCCAGTTCGGCTGCAGCGGTTCGGTGCCCGGCCGGAAGATCTGGCCGATGTTGCTCGCGTGGTCGATCGAGCAGTAGAAGTCGACGTAGTCGGCCACCTCGAACGGCAGGTGCAGCCGCACCTGCTCCAACGGGATCAGGTGCCGCTCCGTCATGGAGGCGTCGCCGGTCAGCTTGTTCTGGATGAGCGCCCTGGTGTCGCGCCAGGCCGTGCGCCCGCGCGCCATGAACGGGTTGAGCGACGGGGCGGCGAAGACCTCGTCGTGCAGGGCCGGCGCCAGGTCGAGCACGTGGTCGCCGTACCGCACGCCCACGCGGGGCGCCTCACCGGGGCGCGAGAAGACGCCGTAAGGAAGATTGTCCACTCCGAAGGTCACGTGATCAGCCCCAGTGTGCGCAGGTCCTCGACGGGGGTGCTGGTGCTGCATGAGCCGTAGCTCACGAGCAGTTGCCGCGCCCGTTTCGCGGTGTCCTCCTGTACGGAGTGCGCGAGCCGTACGATGTGGCCCACGTCGGTGGTGCGCAGGAGGGGCACGGGGTCGCGCCCCTCCACGGCCTCGCAGACCGCCAGCACCAGGTTCAGGAAGCCGTGCCGGTCGACGCCGAGCGAGGGGTCGAAGTGGCGTACGGCGTGATGCAGCCCGGCCGTGGCCTTGAACGGGATGTCGTGCTCGACGCAGAACCTGATGAACGCCCCGAGATGCTCCGCCGGCGGGAACGCGTCCGCGGTCAGCCCGCCGCAGCGCACCTTCAGCCCGATCCCGTCGGGCACGTCGACGCCCAGCCTCGCGGGCGCCAGCTCCACGAAGAGCCGCACGCTCTCCGTCAGCCCGAGGCCGCGGGCCAGCACGTCGATCGTCATGTCGGGCGGCAGCGCGGCCTCGACGAAGTCGACGGGCAGGTCGTCGAAGCCGGGCACCTCCTCCTGGTCCAGGATCAGCCCGATCCGCCGCGGCAGGTAGTCCATGTCGCGCAGCCGGTGCAGCCGGCTGGCCGGGCAGAGGAAGCGGTGGGTGAGCACGGAGCAGCCGTGCTCCAGATCGCGCCGGTTGCGGGCCAGCGCCTCGTCCATGTGCAGGGACGTCGGCGGGAACAGCCCCGCGTCGTCCACCAGTGACGTGTAGACGTTCATCGTGACCACGTCCACGCATAGCCGGAATCCTCGCAGGACAGCGCGCCCTGGCCCAGGTCGAGCGGGCGGAACGTGTCCACCATGACGGCCTTCTCGCTCGTCGTCGTGACGCCGCGGGAGACCGCGTCGATCACCGCCTCGACCGCCCCGGGCTGCGGCCCGTGCGTGAAGCCCGCGGGGTGCAGCGAGATCGAGCCGACGTCGATGCCCGAGCCCTTGCGCGCGGAGTAGTCGCCGCCCACGTAGAACATGAACTCGTCGGAGTCCACGTTGTGGTGGTTGTACGGGATCGGCACGGACTCGGGATGGAAGTCGAGCGGCCGCGGGCAGAACGAGCACACCACGAACCCCGGTCCCTCGAACGTCTGGTGGACGGGCGGCGGCGCGTGCGTCTTCTTCACGATCGGCTCGAAGTCGTCGATGTTGAACGCGAACGGGTAGAGGTAGCCGTCCCAGCCCACCACGTCGAACGGGTGGTTGCGGTAGACCAGCCTGCTCAGCCCGCCGCGCGTGCGCACCAGCACCGGCACCTCCTCGCCCTCGACGATGAGCGGCTCGGCCGGGGCGCGCAGGTCGCGCTCGCAGTAGGGCGCGTGCTCCAGGAGCTGCCCGTACTGTGACAGGTAGCGCTTGGGCGGTCTGATGTGCCCGCCCGCCTCGATGGCCAGCACGTTGACCTGGCCGTCCGGCACCCAGCGGTGGATCGTGCCGGTCGGGATGACGATGTAGTCGCCCTCCCCGGCCTCGATCACGCCGTACGTGGACTCGAACCTGACCCGGCCCCGCTGCACGTAGACGCATTCGTCGCCCATCGAGTTGCGGTAGAGCTCGCTCGCCCGGTCGCTGGTGGCGTACGACAACCGGACGTCGCCGTTGCCCGCCAGCAGCATGCGTCCCGTGACCAGGTCGCCCGCGCTGGACAGCTCCTGCGTGCGGAAATGGCGTGGCGAGAGTGGCAGGTTGGGCTCCAGCCGCGTCTCGGCCGTGGGCGTGACCGCCTCCGCCTTGACGATCGCGGTCGGCAGGTAGCGGTGGTACAGCAGGGAGGAGTCGGACGAGAAGCCCTCCTCGCCCATCAGCTCCTCCGCGTAGAGACCGCCGTCCGGCCGCCTGAACTGCACGTGTCGCTTGCGCGGCACCTCCCCAACGACGCGGTAGTACGGCATCTCCCTGCCTCCGTTATGATGTCCGTTAATCGGACGGAAGTGTCCTTTATGTGTAACAACCGTCCGCCATCGGCCTGGAGATGTCAACCCAGCGCGGCGGCCAGCTCGGCGGCGGCGGCGACCACCCGAGGGCCCGTGGACTCCTCCAGCGGTCCGAACGTCACCACCCCCACCGACGCCTCCAACCAGGACAACCCGGTGACGGGCGCGGCGACGCCTCGCGCACCCTCCTGCAACTGCCCCTCCGTCGTGAAGTAGTCGTCACGCCCTTGGCGCAGCGCCAGGATCGCCTGCCCGGCCGCCCCTTTCGCCAGCGGATGGCGCGAGCCCTCGCGGTAGGCCACGTGCATGTCGGTCCAGGACGGCTCGACGACCGCCACGGCCAGCCCGTCCTCGCCCTCGGCCACGGTCAGGTGCGCGGTCGCGCCCACGTCCTCGGCCAGCCGCCGCAGCGTCGGCACGGCCGCCGCCCGCAGCAGCGGCTGCACGGCCTGCGCCAGCACCAGCACCCCGAACCCCAGGTGGACCCGTCCCTCGGCGTCCCTGCGTACGAACCCCTCGCTCATCAGCGTCGTCAGCAGCCGGTACACCACGGGACGGCTCAGCGACAGCTCGGCGCTCAGCTCGGTCGGCGTGCGGCCGCCCTTGCCGTCGGCGAGCAGTCTGAGCAGGCGGAGCCCGCGCTCCAGGGTCTGAGCGGATTCAGCGGCCATAGGAACGATTATCCAGTGACTCTGCGCACTGAAAGGGGTACGTATCGAGTCGGGGGAGTCCGGGGGGATGACGATGCTGCGGCAATGGTGGGTGCTCGTGCTCGGTGTGCTCGCCATGTGCGCGCTGTACACCACCGTGCCCAGGCTCGCCATGACGTTCATGGCCAGGCAGATCCCGCTCGATCCGCCCGCCGACAACCTGGTCGAGAACGCGTTCGACCTCACCCAGGGCATCGAGGTGCGCCAGCAGCTGCTGCCCACCACGAAGGGCGTCACGTTCCGCCCCGCCTACCTCGCCGTCGGGATCAGGGTCGACCAGAGCGGCAGGCTGTACGGCACGCCGCAGCGCGCCGGCACGTACCTCACCCCCGTCGCGATCTGCGCCGGCCAGTCGTGCCAGGAGCAGCCGCTCACCCTCAACGTGCACGGCAACGTGCCTTGGGAGCCGCGCGAGCTCACCTTCCCCGGCCAGGTGGGCATCCCGCTGGACAGCGAGATCGGCGTCAACGGCGGCCCGCCGGGCGTGGTGCCCACGTTCACCGTGACCGACCACACGAGGCTGCCCGCAGGCGTGACCATCGGCCCCGACGGTCATGTGGGCGGCGTGCCCGCGGCGGCCGGCATCTCGGAGGTGCCCGTACGGATCTGCGTGGCGGGCAACTGCGCGGGCGTCGTGGTCCGGCTCATAGTCGTCTGAACGGCGCGGACAGCCCCTGGTAGGGCTCTCCTCACCGCAAGTCGGGGGACGGCGGGCATGATTCCGCCCCGGTGCGAGGCGGACACTTCAGGTACAGATCGCTCACCTACGGAGGTCCGCCATGAGCACCGTCATGGAAGCACGCAGAACCGACCCTCTGCCGCCCGTCGTGCATACCGCCGCCATGCTCTGGCTGGCCGCCGTGGCGTTCGGCGCGTTCGAGACCGTCCTGATGGTCGCCCAGCTGCTGTACGAGGGCACCGCCACGGTCGCCGAACTGCTGCCCCAGGCCGGGATCCGGCTGGCGGTGTTCGCCGTGGCCGTCTTCCTGGCGCTGCGGCTCAAGCGCGGCGAGAACTGGGCCCGCCTGACCCTCGCCGTGACGCTGGGGATCTTCGGCACGCTCTCGCTCGTCATCGGCCCCGTCCAGTGGCTGCTGGCCGGCGGCTCGATCGGAGAGGCCGTCTCAGGGGCGGACGCGATGGGGCTGATCTTCGCGGGCAGCAGGATCATGCACGTGGTGGCCGTGCTGGGGGCGGTGACGCTGATGTTCCAGCCCAGGGCCAACGCCTACTTCAAGAGACCGGCTCGCCTGCCGGCGCCCTGAGATTGCGCACCCCTGGGGAGAGCAGGGCGGCGAGCGTGGACAGCACGACGATGACCGCGCACCCGAGCAGCGACTCCTCCGTGCCGAACCACTCCGCCGCCCGCCCCGCGAGCACCAGCCCGATCGGGCCGAACATCAGCGACCCGAGCATGTCGTACGCGCTGACCCGCGACAGCGACTCGCCCGGCACCTCGCGCTGCATCGTCGTCTGCCACAGCACGCCGAACACGTCGAAGCACACCCCCAGCACGAACGCCCCGATCACGATCGCCCAGAGCGGCGCGTCCAGCCCGAGCAGCACGTACGGCAGCGCGGTCGGCAGGCAGAGCAGCACGGCCACCAGAATGGGGCGGCGCGGCCGCAACCGCATCGCGATCAGCACCCCGACGATCGTCCCGACGGCCTCGCCCGCCAGGAACGCCGACCAGGCCGCCGGGCCGCCCAGGCTCTCCTTGGCCAGCAGCGGGCCGAGCACCCCGTGACCGGCCTGGATGGCCATGACCATCAGCGAGAACTGCGCGACCACCACCCAGATCCACTGCCGCGAGGCGAACTCCCGCCAGCCGTCCCGCAGATCGCCCATCACCGAGTGCCGCCGCCGCGGCTCCGGGGCCGTGTCCGGCTTCATCCCCATCATGGCGATCAGCAGGCCGGCCGTCGTGAACATCGCGCCGCTCACGATCAGCGCCCAGCCTCCGCCGAGGAGCACCACCGCGCCGCCGCCCAGCACCGCGCCCAGCACACGGGCGGCGTTCCCGCCCAGGCCGATCAGCGCGTTGCCGGCCTGCAGCCGGTCGAGGGGCACGACCTCGGGGATGATCCCGGTGAACGCGGGGAACGCGATCGCCGTCGCCACCCCGCTGAACGCCGCCGCCGCACACAGCGCGGGCAGCGGGGTCCAGCCGGTGAGCAGCATCGCCGCCAGCGCGAGATACCCGGTCGCCATCAGGAAGTCGCCGGCCATCAGCACCCACGTCCGCGGCAGCCGGTCCGCGAGCACGCCGCCGAACAGGGTCAACGCGATCATGGGCACCGACTCGGCGGTGAGCACCGCGGACAGGGTGGAGGCGGTGGCGCCGGGGAGGCCGAGCACGCCGAACGCCAGGGCCACGGGTGCGAACGCGCTGCCCAGGACCGCGATGGTCCTCGCCGACACCAGCAACGCGAACCGGCGATCCCGGAGCAGCCCGAGATCGCGTAGATAGCTCTGCACCGGTGCACCCCCAAGGAAAACGGCCAAACTCCGTTATTCTGCCGTTCTCCATGGCCCTTGTCGTGCGAATATTCCTCCGGTAACAAGACCTGACACGGAATGTGTCCGCCTTTGGCAAGACTCCGGTCCCCTTTCTCCCGTAATTTGCTAGGGCCCGACTGTCGGCGAGGGGACTCCATGGGTCGGCTGGTCTATCGCGGTAGGTGGACGCTCCTGGCGCTGAGCCTGGTGGCGGCTCTGCTGATCGCGCCGCTGGCCATGTCAGGACGGGTGACGGGCGGCGGCTTCGAGGACTCGCGCACCGGCTCCGCGATCGCCGCGCGCTGGAGCGAGCAGTGGTACGGCGGCCAGAGCCCCGACGTGGTCGTCCTCTACCGGCACCCGGCGGTCAAGGTGCGCGACCCGCGGTACAAGAAGGCGGTGCACGACTCGCTGCGCCGGCTGCCGGACGCCTATGTGCGGCGGATGACCACGTACTGGACGACGGGGTCGAAGGAGATGGTGTCCGGGGACGAGCACTCGACGTACGCGCTGATCACGCTGAAGGGCGGCAAGAGGGAGAGTTACGCGGCAATCGCGGGGCGGCTCAGGAGCGCCAGGAACCTCTACGTCAAGGTCGGCGGGGCGGTGCCGACGCAGGCGGAGCTGGACGCGCAGGCGGCCGCCGACCTGAGCCGAGCCGCGGCCATCGGTGGGCCGGTGCTGCTGGTGCTGCTCGTGGCCGTGTTCGGGAGCCTGGTGGCGGCGCTCCTGCCGCTGCTCGTGGGGGCGCTCGCGGTGCTCTGCGCGCTGGCGCTGCTCCCTGAGGTGTCCGTCTACTTCTGGTACGCCGTCATGCTGCTCGGGCTCGGGCTGGCCGCCGGCCATTCACTGCTCGTGCTCAGGACGTTCAGGGAAGAGCTCAGGGCCGGGGCGTCGAAGGAGGAGGCGGTGGCGCGGACGATGGCCTCGGCCGGGCGGGCCGTCGCCGTCTCCGGGGCGACGGTGGCCGCGTCGCTGCTGGCGCTGCTGCTGTTCCCGCAGCCGTTCCTACGCTCGATCGGGCTGGGGGCGGCGGCGGTGGCGCTGGTCGCGGCCGTGGCCGCGCTCACCGTGCTGCCTGCCCTGCTGGGGATACTCGGGTCCCGCGTGGACGCGCTGAGGCTGGTACCCGACTTCGGGTCCGTACGGCAGGACGGCGGCCTCTGGCACGCCGTCGCGTCCGGCGTGGTGCGCCGGCCGGTCGCGTACCTGGTGGTGGTGACGGTCGTGCTGGTGTCGCTGTCGGCGCCGCTCTCGCACCTCCAGTTCAGGAACGCGGACCACCGGGCGCTCCCCGCCGCCTCCGACAGCCGCCTGGTGGCCGAGGCCCTCGACCGGGACTTCCCCGGGAAGGCACTCTCGCCGATCGACGTGCACGTCCTGGCCGACGGCGCCCTCTACGCCCGGTCCTTCATGGAGCAGGTGGAGCGGCTGCCGCACGTCACGGGTGTGGACGTGGCGGGGGAGTCGAGGAAGAACGGCGACGTGCGGCTCGCCGTACGGCATGATCTCGACCCCATGTCGGCGCAGGCCGAGGCGCTGGTCACGTCGATCAGGTCCCTGGCTCCCGGGCCGGACGTCAGGCAGGTCGTGGTCGGCGGGCCCACCGCCGCGCGGCTCGATCTTTCCGACAGCCTCTCCGCCACCCTGCCGTGGCTGGCGCTGGTGGTCTGCGCGGTGATGTCGGTGCTGCTGTGCGCGGGCTCCGGGTCGCTGGTGCTGCCCGTTCGCGCGCTGACGGCCATGGTGCTGTCCGTGGGGGCGTCGTTCGGGGTGCTCGCGTGGGCGTTCCAGGGCGGGTGGCTGGGCTTCGCGGGGCCCGTCGACGTCTCCGTGGCGCTGCTGATCGTGGTCGTGCTCTTCGGACTGTCCGTGAGCTACGAGGTGTACCTCGTCTCCCGGGCGCGTTCCGAGTGGCTGAGCAAGGGGGACCACGCGGGGGCCGTGGCGGCGGGGCTGCGGGAGACGGGCGGGGTGATCACGGGTGCGGCGCTCCTGCCGATGGCCGTCGCCGGGGCGTTCGCGACGGCGGGGATCACGGTGGTGCGGCTGCTCGGGGTGGGGCTGTGCGTGGCGATCGCGGTGGACGCGGTGCTGGTGCGCGTGCTGCTGGGGCCCGCTTCCCTGCGGTTGCTGGGCTCCGTGAGCTGGTGGCCGCTCCGGCCCCGCGAGCGCGCCGAGCCGCGCGAGGATCCGCCGCCCCCTCCGCTGCCGCCTGCGGACCGGCGTCCGATCACGGCGGGCGGCTCCGATCAGCGCCCGATGCTGACCCTCAAGGGAAGACCGGCCGTCTTCGGCGCGGACACCGATCCCGTGCCGGTGCCCGCCGAGCCCGCGGAGCTCGACCGGCCCGCGTGGGAGAAGGTGGCGGAGGGGCGTACCAGGGCCGTGCGCGCCAATACCGACGGATCAGGCTGGAAATGGGTCGAGGTGGACGAATGAGGCTGACGTGAAGTCATGGATTTCATTGAACGTTATTGATCGTCCGGATAGTGTGCGATATGCCCACGATCATCCCCTGGAAGTTAAGGTGCCATGCGACGGCGGTTACGGCAGCTCTTCGTCATCGGACTCGCTCTCTCACTCCTAGGCATCGGCGTTCCGGCGTGGTCGGAGGACGACCCCAGGAGCTGTAACGACCTGCTGTCCGCCGACACTCCGGCGTACGTGATGTGCCGATGGCTGGCCACCCCTGAGGAGGCCGCGGACATCGCGCGGTTCTGGCTCGAGAACGACGGCCAGCACATGCAGGAAGCCGGCCCCATGAACCCCATCACGGTGGACTGCACCGAAGAGGGCAACGTGTGCCCGACCGACTCCGAGGGCGACGGCGAGATGCACGACGTCGACTCCCCGGACGTCCCGGGCGCCGAGGACGGCGGCACGCCCGAATGCAACAACGGCAACGAGTGCGGCTACGTCGACCCCACCGGAGTCACGACCGCCGAGAAGACCTCCGCCCAGGAGAGCCCGGCGGGCAAGGCCGCGCAGGCCGTCGTCCAGACGAAGATGCGCCTCTGGATCGAGACCGAGCTCGCCGACGACTACAAGGCGGGCAAGCTGGCCGAGGCCGTCAAGAAGGTCGCCGCGCTGGTCGCCGCGCAGCCGGGCGTCGTCGGCGTCAGGTTCACCTCGCAGCTCGGCTTCAACCAGACCTTCACCACGGCGGACGAGCTGGACAAGTTCGTCGCCGAGACCACGGCCGCGCTGCGTACCGCGGTGCCGGGCAAGAAGCTGGCCGCGCACACGGTGGTCCCGGTCTTCGGCTGCGGCGCCAACGACGCCTGCAAGGCCGAGATGACCAAGAAGTACCCGCTGCTCGACCCCGAGCGCATCGGCGCCTGGCTCAACAAGGGCCTGATCGACCAGCTCGCCCTCGACAACGGCCACCTGGCCACCGAGTACGCCACCTGGAAGATCGACGCCGCTGAGGCCCAGCGCAACCAGTCGATCCAGGTTCGCGCCCGCGCCTGGGACGCCTACGCCCAGATCGCCGTCGAGGACGCCTCCTTCGCCGCCTCGGGGAGCTCCCAGCTGAACGAGGAGCAGGCCACCAAGGCCATCACCGAACGCATCGCCTCCCCCCTCCAGGAGGACGCGGCGGAGACGGTCACGCTGTGGACGCGCTGGCAGAACAACCAGGGCCAGGTCAACCGGGTGTACGGCGAGAAGTGGGCCGCCAACACCACCTGGGAGCAGCTCAAGAAGCTCGACTCGGTCCGCGCCCGGCTGGCCACCATCTACGACCCGGCCAACCCCGAGGTGGACGTGGCCACGGACCTGAAGAACCTCTCGGAGGTCTTCGGCCAGGTCTACCTGCACGCCGCCTGACTCTCCCTCCGTAAGGCCCGGGGCACCGCTTCGCCGGTACCCGGGCCTTCGTCATGAGCCGGGTCTCAGAGGAGAGTCCCGCCCGTGACCTCGAACTTGGTCAGCGCCGCGTCGATCCGGGCGAGCGTGTCGGGGTGCAGGGTGAGGTCGGCCGCCGCGAGGTTCTCCTCGATGTGGGCAGGGGTGCGGCTGCCCGGGATGGTCACCACGTGTTCGTCCTGGTGCAGCAGCCAGGCCAGAGCGAGCTGCGCGGGCGTGATGCCCAGCTGCGCGGCCAGGGCCCTGATCGGGGCGTAGCGGTCGTTGTTGCCCGCCAGGTTCTCGGCGGAGAAGCGGGGCGCGTTGTGGCGGAAGTCGCCCTCCTCGAGCGTCTGCACCGTGCCGGTCAGGAATCCGGTGCCCAGCGGGCTCCACGCCACGATCCCCACGCCCAGCTCCCTCGCGGTCGCGAGCAGGTCGGGGTCGATGGGGCGCCACATCGACCACTCGTTCTGCACGGCCGTCACCGGGTGCACCGCGTGCGCGGCCCTGAGCTGGGCGGCCGTCACGTTGGACAGGCCGATGTGCTTGATCAGGCCGTCCCGTACGAGCCCGGCCAGCGCGCCGGCCACGTCCTCGACCGGGACGCCGGGGTCCGGATAGTGCGAGTAGTAGAGGTCGATCACGTCCGTGCCCAGGTTGCGCAGGCTGCGCTCCGCGTAGCCGCGGATCAGGCGGGGGTCGGTGTTCACGCGTAGCTCGTTGAACGCGTAACCGACCGGATGCGACCGGCTCGGCTCGCCCTCGGGAATCGCCAGGCCGAACTTGGTCGCGACCACGACCTCGTCCCTGCGGCCCTTGATCGCGCGCCCCACGAGGCGCTCGTTGTGGCCGTCCACGCCGTAGGCGTCGCTGGTGTCCACGTGGGTGGCGCCACCGTCCAGCGCGGCCTTGAGCGCCACTTCGGCGCGGTCGTCGTCGATCTCGCCGTAGACGCCCGGCGAGAGCACCATGGCGCCGAAGCCGAGGGCGGAAACCTGCAGGCTGCCAAGCGTTCGTGTCTTCATGCGCTCGATCCTGCTGCGCGGAGGCCCGGCCCGTCCAAGACCCTTTGCTATAACCACTAGTTATGGATGTGCACTTGCGAGAGCTGCGGTACTTCGTCGCGGTGGCCGAGGAGCTGAACGTGACGCGGGCCGCCGAGCGGCTGTTCGTCTCCCAGCCCGCGCTGTCGAAGCAGCTCAGGGTGCTGGAACGGCAGCTTGGGTTCCCGCTGTTCGAGCGGGTGCACGGCGGCGTGGAGCTCACCCGGCAGGGCGAGGCGCTCCTGCCCACCGCCCGCGAGCTGCTCGAACGCTGGGCGGCCGGGGCAGAGTCCGCGCGGGCGGCGGCTCCCGCGGGGACGCTGGTGATCGGGATGCAGACGGCCGTGGGCAGAGGGCTGCAGCAGGCGGCGCTGCGGCGGTTCTGGGCGGCCATGCCGGGGTGGGAGGTGTCGCTCCGGCTGGTGGGCTGGGACGATCCCAGCGGCGGGCTGGCTGACGGGTCCTCCGACGTGGCCTTCATCTGGCTGCCGGTGCCGACGGGGCTGGAGACGTACGTGCTGGCCACCGAGGGCAGAGGGGTGGCCATGCCGGCCGATCACCCGCTGGCGGAGCTGCCGGAGATCCCGTTCGGGGCGCTGCGCGACGAGCCGTTCATCGCCCTGCCGCCGGCGGCGGGGCCGCTGCGCGATTTCTGGCTGGGTCTGGACGCCCGCGACGACGAGCCGTTGATCGGGGTCACCGCGAACACGCCGGAGGAGGTGTTCGAGGCAGTGACCAGCGGACTCGGGGTCGTGCTCGTGGCCGAGGGGAACGCCACGCTCTACAACAGGCCCGGCCTGGTCTACCGTCCCGTGACGGGGCTGCCCCCTGGAGAGCTCGCCATCGCCTGGCGCGAAGGGGATAGAAGCCCACAAGTCGCGGCATTCATCAACGCGCTCCGACAAGTCGTCGCTAAGGTCTGACGGGACATCTGATCCCGTGGAAGGGCGAGACATGAGCGACCACGACATCACCTTCGACCTCATCGACGCCGACAACGACGGCCGCATCTCCGCTGTCGAGCTCGTACGGTTGATGGAGGTGCTCGGCCAGCCGATCAGCCTGGACGCCGCGCAGGAAGGCGTGCGGAAGCTCGACAAGGACGGCGACGGCCTGATCGACAAGCAGGAGTTCGCCGACTTCCTCCAGAAGTGATAAAAACAAGCTCTTGCTACACAATCTCCTGTTGCCTGGGTCACAATGGCGACGGGAGGGACGATGGTCATCACGAGTGATATCCCCGTGCAAGCCCTCAGGGCGGGGGTCGGCACGGTCACAGAAGAGGTGATCGAGGAGATCCAGGCCCGGATCCCCGAGTACGCCCGGCCATCGGACGGTCTTTACCTCAAGGTCATCAGGATGGCGGTCGAGCAGGCCATCGAGGGCTTCCTCGACCGCATCGAGAATCCGGACACCCCCTGGGACCCGGAGCCGTTCCGCATGATCGGCAAGGGCGAGGCGGCCGAGGGCCGCAACCTCGAGCCGCTCCAGACCGCGATGCGGCTCGGCGCCCGGGTCGGCTGGCGGCGCCTCACGGAGCTCGCGGAGCCGCTCGGGCTCTCCCCGCAGACGCTGTACGACCTGGGCGAGGCCATCTTCGTCTACCTCGACCAGCTCGCCGACGCGGCGGCCGAGGGCTTCGAGGAGGCCAGGGCGCGCGCCGCCGGCGAGATCGAGCGCCGCCGCGCCCGCCTGCTCGACCTGCTGCTCAGCCACCCGCCCGCCGGCGCGGAGGCCGTCGCCGAGCTGGCCAAGTCCGCCGGGTGGCGGCTGCCCAAGACCGTCGCCTGCGTGGCGCTCGACGACCGGCACGGCATGCCGGCGCCGGCTCCCGACGTGCTCCTGGGCCTCGACAGGCCGGTCCCGTGCCTGCTCGCGCCCGACCCGAACGGACCCGGCCGGGCCCGGCTGCTCGAGCACGCCCTGCGCGGGCGCCGGGCCGCGATCGGCCCCGCCGTGCCCCTGGCCGCCGCCGCGACCTCGCTGCGGTGGGCCGGCGAGGCGCTCGAGCTGTCGCGGCGCGGCGTCCTGCCCCGGGGGACGCTGCGGTGCGAGGACCACATGGCGACGCTGGTGGTGTTCAAGGACGAGGAGCTGGTCAACGCGCTGGCCGAGGTGCGCCTCGCACCCCTGGCGCACCTGCGGCCGGCGCAGCAGGACCGGCTGGCGGAGACGTTGCTGGCCTGGCTGCGGTACGGGCGCGGCGCGGGCGAGGTGGCCGCCAGGCTGCACGTGCACCCGCAGACCGTGCGTTACCGGCTGCGGCAGCTCGAGGAGCTGTACGGGGACCAACTCGCCGATCCGGACATCCGCTTCGAACTGGAGATAGCGCTACGGGCCAGGCAGGCCGTCCAGGGGGCCTGAGCCCAGCGGTGGACGTCCATCACGCCCTGACCTGCGCGCTCGGCGCTCCGGCGGCTCCGCGGGCCTGAGCGCGTCTGTTGGGGGTAGCGGTCGTCGCATGCGACTGACGTACACCTCCGACGTCTGGTACAAGAACGCCGTCGTCTACTGCCTCGACGTGGAGACGTTCAAAGACGGCAACGGCGACGGCGTGGGCGACTTCCGTGGCCTGACGCAGCAGATCGACTACCTCGCGGGGCTCGGCGTGACGTGCCTCTGGCTCATGCCGTTCTTCCCCACCCCCAACAGGGACGACGGGTACGACATCACTGACTTCTACAACATCGACCCGCGACTGGGCACGCTGGGCGACTTCGTGGAGTTCATGCGTACCGCCAATGACCGGGGCCTGCGGGTGATCGCCGACCTCGTCGTCAACCACACCTCAGACCAGCACCCCTGGTTCGTCGAGTCCAGGTCGAGCAGGGACTCGCCCATGCGCGACTGGTACGTCTGGTCCGACACCCCCGAGCCGGACGACCCCTCGCAGATCGTCTTCCCCGACAAGGAGAACAGCATCTGGCAGTACGACGAGAAGTCGGAACAGTACTACCTGCACAGCTTCTACCGGCACCAGCCGGACCTGAATGTCGGCAATCCCGAGGTCAGGGACGAGATCGCGCGCATACTCGGCTTCTGGATGGAGCTCGGGCTGTCCGGGTTCAGGGTGGACGCGGTGCCGTTCCTCATCGAGAACGTCAACCCCCAGCTGGCGAACCCGCACGAGTTCCTGGCGGACCTGCGGGCGTTCATGACGCGGCGCAAGGGCGGATCGATCCTGCTGGGCGAGGTCAACGTCCCGTACAAGGACCTGCCCGCGTACTTCGGCGAGGGCCTCGGCGACCAGCTCACCATGTGCTTCGACTTCATCGGCATGCAGAACGCCTGGCTGTCGATGGCCCGCAGCGACGCCACGCCGCTCGCCCGCGCCCTGCGCGAGCGCCCCAAGCCGCCGAAGGACTGCCAGTGGGCCATGTTCCTGCGCAACCACGACGAGCTCACCCTCGACAAGCTCACGGAGGAGGAACGGCAGGAGATCTTCGAGGCGTTCGGGCCGCGTAAGGACATGCAGATCTACGGCCGCGGCCTGCGCCGCCGCCTGCCGACCATGCTCGGCGGGGACCTGCGGCGCATCAAGATGGCCTACAGCCTGCTGTTCTCGCTGCCGGGCACACCCGTGATCTTCTACGGCGAGGAGATCGGCATGGGCGAGAACCTCGACGAGGAGGGCCGCATGGCGGTCCGCATCCCCATGCAGTGGTCGGCGGACGGCGGCTTCACCCAGGCGGAGCCGGTACGCGAGATCCCGGAGGGCTCCTTCGCGCCTGACCGGGTCAACGTGGCCGACCAGAAGCGGGACGTGAACTCGCTGCTGCGCTGGTTCCAACTGCTGATCGAGCGCTACCGGGAGTGCCCGGAGCTGGCGTGGGGCAGCCACACGGTGCTGGAGACGGGCCGGCCCTCGGTCCTCGCCCACCGCTGCGACGCAGACGGGGCCACGGTGGTGGTCACGCACAACCTGTGCGACACGGCCGTGGACGTGGAGCTGACGCTGGAGGGGCTGGAGGGCAACCTCCTCACTGACCTCCTGATGGACGGCACGCTGGAGGTCTCGGCGGACGGCTCGGTACGGGTCCCGCTGGACCCCCACGGCTGCCGCTGGTTCCGCGCCTCACGCCCCGAGATCCCCCCGGAGGACGCCTCGGTCAAAGCCCTGTGACCTCGCCCGATGTCGCATGGACGCCGGGTCAGGGTGAGGGGGCGGCGGGCCAGGCGGACATGGCGAGGGTGGCGACGCGGAGAAGGGCCGCGTGGGAGGCGCCGTCGCGGGCCTGCGTGGACATGCCCTGGATCACCGTGGCGTAGAACGTCGCCAGCCCTGTCGTGTCCGTGTCCGCCGGAAGCCGCCCGGCTGCCACGTCATCGTCGATCCGCGCCTTGAGCGCCGCCTTGCCCGCCTCCCTGAACTCCCGCAGCAGCTCCTGGACCTCGGCTGACTCGGGCCCGCAGTTCACCGCGGCCGTGATGATCATGCATCCTGCGGGGTGTGAGTCGTCGGTGTGCTCGGCGGCCGTCTCCCGCAGCACCCGCTCGACGGCCGCCCGGCCCGTCGGCTCCTCCGCGAGCGCCCGGGGCGTGAAGGCCCCGTAGGTCTCCTGGTAGCGCCGCACCGCCTCCTCGAACAGCCGCTGCTTGTCCCCGAAGGCCGCGTACAGGCTGGGCGGTCTGATCCCCATGGCGGCGGTCAGCTCGGCGACCGAGGTCGCCTCGTAGCCGTGCCGCCAGAACGTGAGCAGCGCCTGCTCCAGCGCCACCTCTCTGTCGAATGCCCGCTGTCTGGCCATGCCCCACATTCTATAGCGATCGCTATGGTATGTTCTGTAGCGATCGCTAAAGAAAGGCTGCGAAGAATGAAGACAGCACTGGTGACCGGAGCCAGCAGGGGGATCGGCCGCGCCATCGCGCTGCGCCTGGCCAGGGACGACTTCCGGGTGGCCGTCAACTACGCCAGGGACGAGGAGGCCGCCATGGAGGTCGTGAGCCTGATCGAGCAGGACGGCGGCAGCGCGTTCGCCGTACAGGCCGACCTGGGGCAGCAGGAGGACGTGCACCGGCTCGCGGAGCGGGTGAGAAGCGAGACGGACGTCCTGGACGTGCTGGTCAACAACGCGGGCATCGGCATGTCCAAGCCCATCGCGGAGGAGACGCCCGAGGCTTACGACCGGGTGTTCGCGGTCAACGTCAAGGGGCTGTTCTTCCTCACCCGGCAACTGCTGCCGCTGGTCCCCGACGGAGGCAGGATCGTCAACATCACCTCGGGCGTGACCCGCATCGCCTTCCCGGAAGGGATCGCGTACGCGATGACCAAGGGCGCGGTGCAGGTGTTCACGCTGGCACTGGCCAAGGAGCTAGGGCCGCGCGGCATCACGGTCAACAACGTCGCGCCCGGCATCATCGACACCGACACCAATGCCGCCTGGCTGCGCGGTGATCCGGAGGCGGAGGCGTACGCGGCCGGCAGGCACGCGCTCAACCGGATCGGCCAGGCGGACGAGATCGCGAACGCGGTGGCGTTCGTCGCCTCACCGGAGGCGAGCTTCATCACCGGCAGCACCATCGACGCCACCGGCGGAGGGAACCTCTGAGATGCCCACCGTCACCCACAGCTCGGGCCAGGTCCACTACCGCCGGGCGGGCAGCGGCCCTGGCCTGGTCATGGTGCACGGCACCGGCGGCGACGCCGTCACCAACTACGCCCACCTCGTGCCTGACCTCGCCGGCATCCGCACCGTCATAACCCCCGACTACGCGGGCAGCGGCCAGACCGCGGACCCGGGCGGCGACCTCACGCTCGACCTGCTCGCCGGACAGGTCGCGGCCACGTTCGAGGGCCCGTCCGACCTCGTCGGCTTCTCGCTGGGCGCGGCCGTCGCCGTCGCGGTCGCGGCCGAGCATCCCGAGCTGGTCAGGCGCCTGGTGCTGATCGCCGGCTGGACACACGCGGAAGACTCCCGGCTGAGCCTCGGCCTGCGGACCTGGGCCAGGCTGGCGGCCACCGACCCGGAGAGCTTCGCCGCGTACGGGCCGCTGATGGCGTTCAGTCCCGGGTACGTGAGCGCGGTCGGCGCCGGGGCCATCATGGCAGGCGAGTCTCCGCGCGGGACGTTGCGCCAGATCGAGCTGGACCTCCGCGTCGACATCAGGGATCTGCTGCCGAAAGTCACCGCACCCACGCTGGTCATCGGCAACACCCGGGACTACCTGATCCCGGTGGAGCACGCCCGTGCGCTGCACGCGGCGCTACCCGGCAGCGAGTACGCCGAGCTGGACAGCGGCCACGTCGTCCTGCACGAACGGCCGGCCGAGGTCACGAAGCTGATCCGAGAGTTCATCACACGCGTAACCAACGAGTGATTTGTCCTGATTACTCTCCACTCTCATGCAGACCAAGAAGCTCGCCCTCACCGGGGCCGCCGCGCTGTACGCGCTGGCCCTGGTGGCTCCCCCCGCGCAGGCCGGTGCCGCCTCGGTAGACGCCCCGGTCACCGTCACGGTCATGGGCACGTCCGACATCCACAGCAACGGCCTCAACTGGGACTACTTCAAGGACACCGCCTACGCCGACAGCGCGGGCAACAGTGTCGGGCTGGCCAAGGTGTCCTCCCTGGTCAACCAGATCAGGGCCGAGCGCGGGGCGGACCACACGCTGCTGTTCGACTCGGGTGACACCATCCAGGGCACCCCGCTGGCGTACTACTACGCCAAGGTCGAGCCGATCACCCAGACCGGCCAGATCCACCCCATGGCCAAGGCCATGAACGCCATCGGGTACGACGCCGTGACGCTGGGGAACCACGAGTTCAACTACGGTCTGCCGCTGCTGGCCACCTGGATCAAGCAGATGAAGGCTCCGGTGCTCGGCGCGAACGCGGTCCACGACAAGAGCGGGCTGCCCGCGTACCGGCCGTTCGTGATCAAGACCATGAAGGTCGCGGGTGAGAAGCCGATCAAGGTCGGCGTGCTCGGGCTGACCAACCCCGGCGTGGCCATCTGGGACAAGGCGAACGTCGAGGGCAAGCTCCGCTTCACCGACCTGGTCGAGTCGGCGAAGAAGTGGGTGCCGGTCATCCGCGGGCTCGGCGCGGACGTGGTCGTGGTGACCGCGCACGCGGGCGACAACGGCATGTCTTCCTATGGCGGCGACCTGCCGGTGGAGAACGCCTCCGCGATGGTGGCCGAGCAGGTGCCGGGCATCGACGCGGTGCTGTTCGGGCACGCGCACAACGACGTTCCCCAGCGGTTCGTCACGAACAAGGTGACGGGGCGGCAGGTGCTGCTGACCGAGCCGGGCAAGTGGGGCCAGCGCCTGTCGAGGCTGGACTTCCAGCTCACCAGGCAGCACGGCAGGTGGGTGGTCACCGGCAAGTCGTCCACCACGGTCAACACGAACACGGTCGCCGAGGACCCCAAGATCGTTCAGCTGCTCAAGCCGCAGCACGACGCGACCGTCGGCTACGTGAACAAGGTCGTGGCCAAGTCGACGCAGGAGCTGTCGGCCGCTGAGTCGCCGTACAAGGACACGGCGATCCTCGACTACATCCAGCACGTGCAGGTGGAGACGGTCAAGCAGGCGCTGCCGGGCAACACGCTGCCGGTGCTGTCGATCGCCGCGCCGTTCAGCCGCACCGCCGTCTTCCCCGCCGGCGACATCCGCGTCAGGGACGTGGCCGGCCTGTACGTCTACGACAACACGCTGCTGGCGATCAAGCTGACCGGCGCGCAGATCAAGGACTACCTGGAGTACTCCGCCAAGTACTTCAACCAGCTCGCCCCCGGCGCCCCGGTGGACGTGACCAAGCTGACGAACGCCGGCAACACCCCCGACTACAACTACGACCAGCTCTCCGGGGTGTCGTACGACATCGACATCTCGAAGCCGGTCGGGCAGCGGATCGCCAACCTCGCCTACGACGGCGCCCCGGTCCCGGCCGACAAGGAGTTCGTGGTCGCGATCAACAACTACCGGCAGTCGGGCGGCGGCGGCTTCCCGCACGTCACGGGCGCTCCGGTGCTCTACAACGCGCAGGTGGAGATCCGCCAGGCGCTGATCGACTACGCCACCGCCAAGGGCGCCGTCGACCCGGCTGACTTCGCCGTCCAGAACTGGAAGCTGACCAGGGACGGCGTGCCGGTCTTCTAGGCGTACGGGGCACCGGGTCAGAGGTAGGAAGGTCCCGTGACCCGGTGCCTGAACGTCCACCACACCCAGCCCTGGGCGGCCACCAGCAGCGGGATCAGGGCCAGGATGACCGGCACCAGCACGGCGCCCGACGTGCCGGGGTGCAGCGGCAGCCGGAGGCCCGCCAGCACGCCCACGGCCAGCAGCGCGGCGGCCGTCAGCGCGTAGGTGCGGGCCTCGCCCGCCCCGCCCGACAGCACGGCCGCCCGCTCCCGCAGGCTCCCGCGCAGCCGCAGCGCCGCGAAGGCCAGCCCGTGCGTGGCGAACAGGGCGGCCAGCACCAGAGCAGGCAGCACGGCGATCGGGCCACGGATGCCGAGCAGCACGTGGCTGAGCAGCGAACCCCAGCTCAAGGCCAGCCCCCAGCTCCCGGCCACGATCGCGCCGTCCCAGAACGCCTGCCACCGCGGCCCCGGCACCCGTCCACGCAGCCACAGGCCCATGTCGCGGATGATCCACGACAGGATCAGCGTCACCACCAGGGAGTAGTTGCCGCTCAGCAGCGTGCCCTCCAGTTCGGGGAAGAGCCCCGCGAGCACGCCCGCCGTGGCCACCAGCCAGACCTCGTTGCCCAGGAAGAAGGGCGCGACGGCGGCGATCACCTCCCGCCGCTCGCCGGCCGACCTGCCCAGGTACGGCAGCGCCATGCCGACCCCGATGTCGGCCCCGGCCAGCACGAGGTAGCCGAGCGCGAAGAAGGCCAGGATGAAGATCTCCATGACGGGCTCCTCAGAAGCTCAGAGCGGGGACAGCAGGAGCGCCCAGTGCCGCGGTGGCGGGCCCGCGGCGGGCGTGCCTGGCCAGCAGCCAGTAGTTGATCGCGATCAGTACGGCGAAGACAGTGGCGAAGGCGGTGAGGGAGAAGCGCATCTGGGCCGCGGACACCGGTGACATCGCGTCGGCCGTCTTCAGCAGCCCGTACACGGCCCACGGCTGGCGGCCCAGCTCACGGAAGATCCAGCCGGACAGCATGGTCACGAACGGGACCGGGATCATCAGCGTCAGCAGCCAGTGCCACGGCCTGAACCCGCGCACGACCGGGCGGAAGAGCACGAGCAGCCCGCTCAGCGCGGCGACCACCGTCATCACCAGCCAGAGCGTCATCATCGTGATCCCCGCGCCGAGCACCGGGCCCACCGGCGGCATGTAGTCGCCGGGGCCGTAGGTGGCCGCCATCTGCGCCTGGAGCGCGGCGATCTCGGCGGGCGAGCCCGACCACGCCGCCACCTTCGTCGGCTGCAGGGTCTGGAACCCGAGCCCGCCGAACGTCACGGTGACGAACAGCGCGGGCACCGCCACCCCGATCCCGATCCGCAGCGACTTGCGGAAGAAGTCCTGCTCGGCGGTGTGCTTACGGAGGTGGTACGCGCTCACCCCGGCCAGGAAGAACCCACCGGTGATCATCGCGCCGCCCATGATGTGGCCGAACGCGACCAGCGCCGCCGGGTTGGCCACCATCGCCCCGAGATCCACCAGCCGCAGCACGCCGCCGTCCACCACGTGGCCGGCCGGGTGCTGCAGGAAGCCGTTCGCGACCATGATCCAGAAGGCCGACGCGTACGCGGTCAGCGTCACGACCCAGATCAGCGCGAGGTGCGCCCACCGGTTCAGCCGGTCCCAGCCGAAGATCCACAGGCCCAGGAACGTGGACTCCACGAAGAACGCCACCAGCGTCTCGATGGCCAGCGCCGACCCGAAGACGTTCCCGGCATACTCCGTGAGCCCGCTCCACGACAGCCCGAGCTGGAACTCCATCACCAGCCCGGTGACGATGCCCATCGCGTAGTTGATGATGTAGAGCTGACCCCAGAAGCGCGTCATCCTCAGGTGCACGGGGTCGCGGCTGAAGGTCGCCCTGGTCTGGATGGCGGCGACCAGCGTCGCCAGGCCGAGCGTCAGCGCCACGAAGAGGAAGTGCGCACCCGCCGTGAGCGCGAACTGCAGGCGGGCCAGATCCACGGTGTTCATGGTCAGAGGTTCCCGGTACGGCTACGCCTGCCGCGTCATGCCTGGGCAGCAACCTGCCGTACATCTCCGGTGGCACGAAGATCGACCAGCGTACGACTCAGGGTGTAACCCAGCCCGGGACGATCATGCCGGCCTCGTACGCGATGATGACGAGCTGCGCCCTGTCGCGTACCGACAGCTTGGTCATGATGCGGCTGACGTGCGTCTTCGCCGTCGCGGGGCTGAGCACGAGCCGGGCCGCGATCTCGTCGTTCGACAGGCCGCCGGCCACCAGCGCCATGACCTCGCGCTCGCGCTCGGTGAGCGCGTTCAGCTCGGGGCCGGGCTCGGGACGCTTGACCCGGCCGGCGAACTCGGCGATCAGCCGCCGCGTGATCGACGGTGCGATCAGCGCGTCGCCCCTGGCCACGACCCTGACCGCATGGATCAGCTCGGCCGGCTCGGTGTCCTTGACCAGGAAGCCGCTCGCGCCGGCTTGCAACGCGGCGTACACGTAGTCGTCCAGGTCGAACGTGGTCAGGATGATCACCTTGACGCCCTCGAGCCGGGCGTCGGCGGTGATCCGGCGGGTGGCCTCCAGGCCGTCGAGCTCGGGCATCCGGATGTCCATGAGCACCACGTCGGGCCGGTGCTCGCGGGCCCCGGCCACGGCCGCCGCGCCGTTGGCCGCCTCGGCGACGACCTCGAAGTCGTCCTCGTCGCTGAGTATGGACCGGAACCCGGCGCGTACCAGGGTCTGGTCGTCGGCGAGCAGTACGCGGATCATCCGGCCCCATTCGATGGCTGGTTCAGTGGCAGGTGGGCGACGACGCGGAAGCCGCCCTCGGCGCGGGGGCCGGCCTCCAGGGTGCCGCCGAGCGCGGTGGCGCGCTCGCGCATGCCCTGCAGACCGAAGCCGCTGCCTTCGTCGTATGTGGCACCCGGCCCGTCATCCTCCACGCAGATCATGATATTTCCGGATGCGTTGCTGACCGTGAGCGTGGCCTGGGTCGTGCCGGAATGGCGGGAGACGTTGGTCAGCGACTCGCTGATGATCCGGACGGCGGCCAGGTCCACCTCCGCCGGCACGGCGTCGAGCGGCCCGGACAGCTCCGTACGCACCTCCAGCCCCGACGCCGCGACCAGCGCGTCCACCCGCGCGAGGCTGTCGGCGGGCCTGGTCGGGGCGTCCTCGTCCACCTGGCGCAGTACGCCCAGGGTGGTACGCAGCTCGCGCAGCGTCTCCTTGCTGGTGTCCTTGATCGTCCGGAGTGCCGTCTCGGCGTCCTCGGGCCGCTTCTTCAGCCCGTGCAGCGCCGCCGCGGCCTGCACGTTCATCATGGAGATGTTGTGCCCGAGCACGTCGTGCAGCTCGCGCGCGATCCGCAGCCGCTCCTCGCTCGCCCGCCGTCTGGCCTCCTCTTCCTTGCTGTGCTCGGCCTCGAGCGCGCGCTGCTCGACCGCCCGCAGGTAGGCGCGGCGGTTGCGGGTGACGCCGCCGAACGCGATGGCGGCGACCTCCCAGCCGGCGATCATGAGGAACAGGCTGTTGTCCACGTGTCTGACGCCGCCGGTCTCACCGATCCCCATGCCCAGCACCGACGCCGCCCCGATGGTGATGGCCGCGGTGAGGTGCCCCCGGTCGGCCGCGGTGTAGAGGGCGACGAACGGCAGGATGGCGAGCGGTCCGTCGAGGGCCGCGTACCGGTAGTACACGGCGACGACCACCATCACCAGGATCAGCACCCCGACGGGGTAGCGCTCCCGCAGCAGCAGCGCGCCGCAGCCGATGATCGGCAGCACCAGGTCGAGGGCGTTGGGCTGCTCGGCCCCCCGGAACGCGTACGTCACGGCCACGCCGGCCAGCGTCGCCGCGATCACGACCAGTGACACGATCGTGCTGGTGGACGGCCTTCGCATGCCTCCCATTGTGGAGGGGTAATCGGAGGGACGCATCTGGGTAGAGCAGGTAAATGACCACAAAGGACGAACTCCAGCAGGTCGAAGAGGACCTGGCCAGGTTGAGAGCCGAGAACCAGGACCTGCGCAGCCAGGTCCGCGACTTCGGTGCGACCGACCAGGTGGAGATCTCGGCCGTGATCAGTCAGGCGGACGAGCAGGAAGAGTTGATCACCCAGCTCGAGCGCCGCCGGGACACGCTGCTCCAGCGCCTCCAGCAGGAAGGCGTCACGTAGGTTTGGCAAAGCGATCTACACCAAGACCCCGCTGACCCCCGAGATCCGCGAGGCCGTGGCTCCTGCACGCCGCCACCACTCTGCCCGAGGCCGTCGCACCCGTTCCCACCGCTGACGGGGGCGACGGCCATCATGGTGGCGGGCCGCCCGATCTCCTGCTGGCCCTACGTCGAGGGGGACTGGCCGGACTCCGACGTGCCGGAGCAGCGCGTGGCGGGCGCGCGGCTGCTGGCCAGCTGGCCAGGGACGGCGGCATCGTCGCGGTGCTCGACTGGGACGAGACGTTCGTCGGCGCCCCGGAGGTGGAGCTCGCCGCCGCGGCCCTCGAATGGGGGGATGACGAGCTCGGGCCGAGCAAGGAGTTCCATCGGCTGCGCCCCTGAAAGCGGCTGACAGAGATCTGGCAGCGCCCCCGTGCATCGTCATTCCCATGACGAACACGCTGATCGTCGGCTCCGGGCCGACAGGACTGACTCTGGCCATCGAGCTGGCCCGCAGGGGCGTCGACCTCCGCATCATCGAAAGATCTCCGCAGCCGCCCACCGGCGTCCGCGGCAAGGGGCTGCAGCCGCGCACGCTGGAGGTCTTCGACGACCTCGGCGTGATCGACGAGATCCTCGCCACCGGCCGGGAGTACCCGGGCCTGCGCAGCTACCAGGGCGACCAGGTCGTCTGGGAAGGGCGCATGGACGAGATCCGCGAGGCGTCGGAAGGCGTGCCGTACCCCAACCTGATCATGCAGCCGCAGTGGCGGACCGAGCAGATCCTGCGCGACCGGCTGGCCGAGCTGGGGCATCAGGTGGAGTTCGGGGTCGAGCTGACCGGGTTCGAGCAGGACGACAAGGGCGTGACGGCCCACCTGAGCACGGGCGAGCGCGTCGAGTGCGCCTATCTGGTCGGGGCGGACGGCGGCCGCAGCACCGTACGCAAGCAGCTCGGCGTCGGCTTCGCAGGTGAGACGTACGAGAGCGAGCGCATGCTGCTGGCCGACATCAGGACGGGCGACCTGGACCGGGAGCACTGGCACGTCTGGGGCTCCATGGCGGAGCAGACCCTCTACTTCTCGATCTGCCCGCTGCCGAACACTGACGTCTTCCAGCTCGTCGCCCCGTACACCGGTGACGACGACCTGATCGGGCTCGTCGCCGAGCACGCCCCGCACGTGCGGATCGACGAGATCGTGTGGCGCTCCGAGTACCGGGTCAACATCCGCATGGCCGAGCGGTTCAGGGTCGGCAGGGTGTTCCTGGCCGGGGACGCGGCCCACGTGCACACGCCGGCGGGCGGCCAGGGGCTCAACACCGGCGTGCAGGACGCCTACAACCTGGGCTGGAAGCTGGCCATCGGCTCGGAGGCGCTGCTCGAGACGTACGAGGACGAGCGGATGGCGGTGGCGGAGCACGTGCTGGGCCTCAGCACCCGCCTGTACAGGGAGAAGGAGAACAAGCGCGGGGACGACACCAACCAGCTCGGCCTGGCCTACCTCGGCAGCCCTCTGTCCGTGGGGGAGCGCGGCGGCGACCGGCTCGGCACCCTCTTCGAGGAGCAGCGCGGCACCGGCTTCCTGCTGCTGGCCGACACCGCGGCGGAGTACCCGTTCAAGGTGCTGCCGCCGCTCGACGGCCAGAAGGGCGTCATCCTCGTCCGCCCCGACGGCTACATCGGCTATCACGGGGACGAGAGCGGGCTCAGCGCGTACCTCTCGGGGTTCGGCATCATGGAGCCCCGCGCCGACGCCGCGCGGTAGCCCTCCTCGCCCAGCGCGGCCCGGCACTTCGCCGCGAGCTCGTTGACGTGGGGATCAGCGGACTCGCCGATCCCGCGCAACGCCCGCGCCGCGCCGAGCAGCTCGGCCGCGACCTTCGGCTCCATGTGCTCGGCCACGCCCTCCAGCACGGTCGCCCGCGCGGTGCTGTCGGAGCACGTGACCATCAGCTCCAGGGCCCGGCGCAGCGGCTCGCGGGGCTCGCCCACCCTGGCGAGCTCGACGTACATGAACGCCCTGGCCTGCGCGGGCAGCTCGACGTCGAGCGCGAGCGCCGACCGCAGCAGCCGGGCGGCCTCCTCCGGACGGCCGGTACGCCTGGCCAGCTCGGCCCTGGCATGCATGACCCTGACCACGATCGCCCGGTCCTCGGACCTGACGGCCGCGGCCCACGCCTGCTCCAGCGCGGCGGCGGCCCCGGCGTGGTCACCCGCGCGCCCCTTGAGCTGCCCGAGCCGCAGCAGGAACGTCATCACCCCCATCGAGGTGTCGGGCCCCGTCAGCTCGGCGGCCAGCCGCTCCGGCTCCTCGGCCAGGGCGACCGCCGCGGCGTAGTCTCCCCGGTTCTCGGCGGCCAGCGAGAGCCAGAAGAGCCCGGCCCACTGCCCCCACCGGTCGCCGGTGCGCCTGAGCCCCTCGACCGCCGGCCTCAGCAGGTCCTCGGCCCCGGCCACCGCCCCGTACTCGAACCGGACGATGCCCGCGACCAGCAGCGCCGCCGATCTGGTCCACAGGTCGGGATGATCGCGCAGCCGTTCGGCGGCCCGATCGGTGCGGCTCACCACGTCGGCGGGCGGCGCGCCCCCGCTGATCATCCCCATCGCCCAGGAGTTGAGCGCGGCCGGATGGTCCGACTCCAGCACCGCCCGGGTGGGCTCGGCCCCCATGGCCACCCGGCAGAGCCCGTGCGCCAGCTCCCGGCCCGGCGGCGACACGTCTCCCACCCTGCGCAGCACCGCCTCGGCCTGCTGTCGGATCTCGCGGTGCCTGCTCCGCAGAGTCCACGGCCAGAAGAGCGGCAGGATCAGCCTGAGCGGGTCGTCGGTGTGGCGCAGCGCCGCGTCCAGGTTGCCCCGCTCGGCGTCCAGCACGGCCAGCCACCTGAGCTGCTCGCCGCTCCGCAGGTGCGGCTCCGCGGCCTCGGCCAGCTCGGTGTAGTAGCGGGCGTGGGCCTGGCGGAGCTCGGGGAGGTCGGCGGCGGCGTACTGCCTGATGGTCTCCAGCATCGTGTAGCGGTCGCCGGAGAGCTGGATGAGCGACTTGTCCACCAGCGAGGAGAGCAGGTCGAGGTCGCCGCCGCACACCCGCGAGATCGCCTCGTACGTGGCCCCGCCGGAGAACACCGTCAGGCCGCGGAGCAGCTCCCGCTCGCGCTCGGAGAGCAGGTTCCAGCTCCAGTCGATGACCGCGCGCAGCGTGCGGTGGCGCGGCTCGGACGTACGGCCGCCGCGGAAGGCGAGCCGGTCGCCGAGCTGCTCGACCAGCACGGACACCGGCATCGCCCGCAGGCGCGCGGCGGCCAGCTCGATGGCCAGCGGGATGCCGTCGAGCTCGCGGCAGATCCGCACGGCCTCCGCCCGCCTCAGCCGGACGTCGGCCCTGGCGGCGACGGCCCGGTCCATGAACAGTTCGGCCGCCTTCTCCTCCGGCAGCGGCAGCACCTGGTGCAGCGCCTCGCCCGGGATGTCGAGCGGTTCCCTGCTGGTGGCGAGGATCCGCAGCCCGCCCGCCTCGGACAGCAGCCACTGCGCGATCCGGGCGGCGTCCTCGATCACGTGCTCGCAGTTGTCCAGCACGATCAGGGGCGCGGTGCCGCGCAGGGCTCTGGCGAGGTCGGTCGTCCTCAGCACGCTGTCCATGGCGGCCCGTACGTCGGTGGCGGCGGCCAGCTCCACCAGCCACACGCCGTCCGGCACCGCCAGCCCCGCGGCCACCTCCACGGCCAGCCGGGTCTTGCCCGCCCCGCCGGGTCCGACGAGCGTGACCAGCCTGGCGCGGCCGAGGAGCGCGTTCAGCCGGGAGACGTCCTCCGACCGGCCGACGAAGCTGGTGAGCCGGGCGGGCAGGTTGGTGCTCGGCTCATGGTCCTTGAGTGCTTCCAGGTGGGCTTCCCGCAGCTCTGGGCCGGGGTCGACGCCCAGTTCTTCGGCCAGGGCGGCTCTTGTCCGTTCGAAGAGGTCGAGTGCCTCGGCGCGCCGCCCGTTCGCGGTCAGCGCGCGTATGAGCAGCGCGTGGAACGGCTCGCGTAACGGATGGGCGGCGACCAGCTCCTCCAGCTCGGCCACCGCCTCGGTCTGGTCGTCCGCTGCGAGGTCGGTGGCGATTCTCGTGGCCAGGGCGGTGAGGCGCAGCTCCTCCAGGCGGGCCGCCGGGGCCTCGGCGAAGGGCAGCTTGTACGCGTCCGCCAAGGCCGTGCCCCGCCACAGCGCCAGCGCCCTGTGCACGTCACCGGCCCGTACGAGCCGCTCGAACGCCCACGCGTCCACCTCGTCCTGCGGCACGTCGAGCACGTATCCGGCCGGATGGGACGTGATCAGGCCGGGCGCCTCCCTGCGAGCCCTGGACACCAGCGACTGCAGTGCCGCCAGGGGATGGGCGGGCGGCTCGTCCGGCCACAGGTCGTCGATCAGCCGGTCGGCGGTCACGACGCGGCCGGGGTCCAGCGCCAGCCGCACCAGCAGCACCCGCACCCGAGCACCGGCGACCTCGCTCCCGGCCACCTGAAGCGGCCCCAGGATCCCGACCCGCACCCCGCCCTCCCCTCGCACGCCGGCTCCACATTACGACCGACGTTCCCGGCTTGTGAGGTCTGGTGGTTTCCTGGGTGTATGCCTGATCTAGTGGTGGACGGCGGCGACAAGCTCTGTGTGCAACTGCTCATCGAGCTGCGCGGGCACGTGCGCACAGCCGGTCCCGGAGCCGTGATCCACCTGATCGCCTCCGATCCCGCCGCGCCCGTCGACCTGCCCGCCTGGTGCCACCTGACCGGGCACACCTATCTCGGGCCGGTGCCGGGGGCGGAGCGGCCCACGTACGCGCTGCGCGTGGCCGGAGCGGCGAAGCAGACCGAGGAAGCCAAGCCGTGGCACGTGGCTTAAGCGGTTAATTCCCTTATCGGAGGGGGTGCCCTAGAGTATGAGGGTTATCCGGTTCAGAGAGGGAGACCGTGAAGCGACCCACGATCGCCGACATCGCCAGCCGGGCCGGGGTGTCCAAAGTGGCGGTCTCCTACGCGCTCAACGGGCAGCCGGGCGTGTCGGCGGCGACGCGGGCCAGGATCGTGGCCATCGCCGAGGAGATCGGCTGGCAGCCCAACAGCGCGGCGCGGGCCCTCAACGGCGCCAGAGCCAACTGCGTCGGCCTCGCGCTCTGCCGTCCCGCGCGCATCCTGGGCGTCGAGCCGTTCTTCATGGAGCTGATCAGCGGCATCGAGGGCGTGCTCGCCGACCGCTCCTACGCGCTGCTGCTCCAGGTCGTCACGGGCCACGAGCAGGAGAGCGAGGTCTACCGGCGCTGGTGGGGTGAGAGCCGGATCGACGGCGTGTTCCTCGTGGACCTGCACTACTCCGACACGCGGGTGGCCGAGCTGGAGCAGCTCGGCATGCCGGTCGTGGTCATCGGCCATCCCTCGGAGTCGGGCTCGCTGTCGGCCATCTGGTCCGACGACGGCGAGGCGGTGCGCGAGACCGTCGGCTACCTGGTGGCGCTGGGCCACCGCCGCATCGCGCGGGTGGCCGGGCTGCCCGAGCTGGTGCACACGACCGTACGCGACCAGGCGTTCGCCCAGGCGTGCGAGGGCGTGGCCGAGCACGTCACCGTGCACACCGACTACACCGGCGACGAGGGCGCCAGGGCCACCAGGCGGCTGCTCAGCTCCCCCCACCGCCCCACGGCGATCGTCTACGACAACGACATCATGGCCGTGGCGGGCCTGTCCGTCGCCCAGGAGATGCGGGTGGAGGTGCCGCGCGACCTGTCCATCGTGGCCTGGGACGACTCGCCGCTGGCCCAGGTCGTCCGGCCGCCGCTGACGGCGCTCACCCGCGACATCCCCGCGTACGGCGCGCACGCCGCCCAGCGGCTGCTCGCGCTGATCGCGGGCGAGAGCGTGCCCCCTTACGAGGACCAGGCGGCGGTGCTCACGCCGCGCGGCAGCACCGGTCCCGTTCACTCCGGTACGTAGACCTCCGCCTCCCAGGCTGCCCGCCCATCGGCCGTGCGGCGCCCCCTGCGTGGGCGCGAGCCGGGTGCGTCCCGGCACGTGCCGCGGGTGGGAGCCGGGCGGCTGGCAGACCGCCGAGTCCCGCACCCGCGGCACGTGCCGTCCCCTCCTTCGCGGCACGCCCCCCCGGAGCCGCCCCCGCGTCCCCCGCGCCGGGACGGCTCCAACCATGACGGAGTTCGGGGCAGGCCGTCTGAGTACCCCTATACCTAAACGAGATACGAAATGACACGAACCGTGACCCGAGCCGCCGGCCGCACCTTGACAATTTTTTTTGTCGGCACATACTCTCATCCTCAGAGAGCGGAGGACATCATGAGCAAGGTCATCTCGGCGGACGGCACCTCCATCGCGTACACCCGCGCAGGCCAGGGCCCGCCGGTCATCCTCGTGGACGGCGCGATGAGCTACCGCGGGCAGAGCATCAACACCGGCCTCGCCACCGCGCTGGCCGGGAGCTTCACGGTCTACACCTACGACCGGCGCGGACGCGGCGAGAGCGGTGACACCAGGCCCTTCGCCCCCGAGCGGGAGACCGAGGACCTGGCCGCCCTGGTCGCGGAGGCCGGCGGCGAGGTCCGCCTGTACGGCACGTCGTCGGGCGCCGCCGTGGCGCTGGCGGCCGTCGAGAGCGGGCTGCCGGTCGAGAAGCTGGCGCTGTACGAGCCGCCGTTCATCGTGGACGGCAGCCGCCCGCCCATCCCCGACGACTACGAGCGCCGGCTCGACGAGCTGGTGGCCGAGGGCCGCAGCGCCGACGCGATCCGCTACTTCATGCGCAAGGGCGTCGGCCTGCCGGCGGTGGTCGTGGCCATGATGCGGTTCATGCCCGCCTGGTCCACGCTCAAGGCCGTGGCGCACACGCTCCCGTACGACGCGGCGTTCGTGGTCCCGTACGAGCAGGGCACCCCGTACCCGGCGTCGAGCTGGGCCTCCGTGAAGACCCCCACGCTCGTCATGGACGGTGGCAAGAGCCAGGCGTGGATCCGCAACGCCGCCAGGTCGCTGGCCGAGCTGCTGCCCAATGCCGAGCACCGCACGCTCGAAGGCCAGACCCACATCGTCAAGCCGGCGGCGCTGGCGCCCGTGCTGGAGGGGTTCTTCCGATGAGGTTCCGCGCCACGATCGAGCTGGGCGGCAAGACGGCCACGGGATTCGAGGTCCCCGCCGAGGTCGTCGAGGGGCTCGGCGGCGGGAAGCGGCCCTGGGTGACGGTCACGATTCTTCGAGAGCTTCTCCTATTCGCGCAAGAGGCGGTACGTGCTGCAGTTGAAGCGCTCCCCACGAACTAAAGTAGGGGGATTCCAGCCAGCTCGGGGCTCGCCGTAGCGTGGCCCTGAGCTGCTGTTGCTTGGCGGTTCGCCTTCCGGCCCACGCGGTTGCGTGGTTTGCGCGCCCCAGCCCGCGCACCCGGTCCGGGTGGTGCGTGCTCCGCCCTCCCGGCGGTGAGGATGTTCTTGGCGGCGTTCACGTCGGCGTGTTCGGTGTGGCCGCACGAGGTACACCGGAAGACCGCTTGGCTCTGGCGGGACTTCCGATCCACCACCGTGCACACGTTGCACGTCTGGCTGGTGTACGCCGGGTTCACGGTGATCACGTGGGTGCCTGTGTAGCGGGCCTTGCTGCGGGTGGCCAGCTCGATTCGGTGCCAGCCTCTGTCCAGGATGGACCGGTTCAGGCCGGACTTGCTCGCGGCCCCGTTGGGCAGGAACGCGCCCGACTGTTCGGGGTCTGGTCTGGGTGCCACGGCGGCGGTCATGTTCGTGGTCGCCAGGGCCTCGAACACGATCAGCTCGAAACTCGTGGCCAAGGTGTGGGCGGTCTTGGCGGCGAAGTCAGCGCGGCGGCGCCGTACCTTCGCCAGCGCCTTGCCGAGCTTTGCGGCGGCGTGCTTGCGCCGGGCGGAGCCCTTTCGGGTGCGGGCCAGGCGACGCTGGAGCGTGGCGGCGTGTTCGACCTCCCGTCCGCGGGCGAAGACCTGGTGGTGGAAGAGCCCGTCGGAGCGGGTGACGACCTTGGCCACACCTCGGTCGACACCGACCGCGCTGCCCGGCTTGTCGTGCCGCTGCGGTGTGACCACGCCGTCTTCGACGAGGAAACTGACATACCAGTGGGGGCCGTCCTGGCTGACGGTGGCGTTCTTGACCCTGCCGCCGAGTGGGCGGGTGAGGCGGATTCGACAGAAGGGCTCACCCCCATGGCTGAAGCCAGGGGTCCGCGCCCTTGATCTCCGATCGAGGGCGCCAAGAAGCCGGAGACCAGGCAGCGGCGCGTCGCCGACACGGTCGCCAAGCTCGCCGACGGCATCGGCTGAGGGCGTTCGCCCAGCTTGGGTCCCGTGCGACCCGGCGACAGGCGCGTAACGCCGTGTTCGGCGGGTATGCGGCCACCATGACTGAGGGCTTTGACACCGACCTGCTGTGGGACGAGTTCCACCGGCTGGTGAACATGAACTCCGAGGAGCTGCGCGCGTACCTGCTGGCCGACGCCTCCGGCGAGGACGGCTTCCCGCCCGACCCCGACCTGGGCATCGACGGGCTGGGGCGCGGCGTGCTGCACGTCCTGAGCAAGCGGAAGGGCGACCTCACCGAGGACGACGTCGAGCTGATGCGCCAGGTCGTGGACCTCGTCGAGACCCTGGGCGAGCGGACGGACGACGAGTCGCGGCGGGAGCTCATGTCCGTGGGCCACGATCCGCTGAGAGGATAGGCCGATGGTCGAGCCGCGCCCGTGGATCGAGGGGTACGTACGCGCCTGGAACTCCAACGACCCCGACGACATCTCCGCGCTCTTCACCGAGGACGCCGTCTACTACACCGAGCCGTACGTCCCGCCCTGGCGGGGGCGTGACGAGATCGTCTCGCAGTGGCTGGGGCGGCGGGACAAGCCAGGTGAGGCCACGTTCGAGTGGCAGCCGGTGACCGTGGCCGATGACGTGAGCGTTATCCAGGGGGTCACTTCATATCCGGACAAAACGTACAGTAACCTGTGGGTGATCAGGTTCGTACCCGACGGCCGATGCCGGGAATTCACCGAATGGTGGATGCGACAGGACGTCAAATGATGCAATGGGCCGAACCGTCTTCATCCGAGGAGATCCGTTGAGAGACAACCTCGACCTCGCCGCGAGCGCCCAGGAACTGGCTGACGCCGCCCCGACGGGATCGATCGACCACGCCGCCGCCTCGTCCGTGGCCATCACGCTTGCCACGACCCGCGACATCTCACACGCCCGGATGACGCTGGACGGCGTCTCTCCGGACGAGGTCCGGGAAGCGGCGGTGGCACTCTTCGAACGGCTGTCGGCGGGCGCTTAGCACACGGCCCGGCTCCCGGTCGCCCTTACGGAGGACGCGGCCGGGCGCATGACGCTGTGCCGCGAGATGGGCAGGCTAGGGGCTCAGGCGGGCTTGTAGGGTGCGGCGGGCGAGCTCCGGCGCCCGCGGGTCGCGGTGCAGCTGGATGGCGTGGTTCAGGGCCATGGCCGTGCCCAGCAGTTCGAACACGAGCTGGTCGGGATCCGTCCGCTCCGGCAGCTCCCCGGCGTCCACCGCCCGCCGGGTCTCCTTGCGCAGCCGCCCGCGCCAGGCGTCGAACAGGGACTCGACCGCGTCCCGCACCGGCCCCGGCCTGCCGTCGAACTCGTGTGCCGCGGCCACGAAGAAGCACCCGCCGGGGAAGACCTCCCGTTCCAGATACGAGATCCACGTCTCGCAGAGCACCCGCAGCCGGGCCAGGCCGGGCGCGGCGGGAATGGCGGGCTCCCAGACCTCGGCACGGAAGATCTCCCCGGCCCTGCCGAGGACGGCGAGCTGCAACGCCTCCTTGGAGCCGAAGTGCCCGAGCACGCCCGCCTTGCTCATGCCCAGCTCGCGGGCGAGGCGGCCGATGGTCAGCCCTTCGAGCCCTTCAGCGGAGGCGATGGCGACCGAGCGGTCGAGGATGGCCGCACGCGTGCTGAGGGCTTCGGCAGCGGACTTGCGCGGGCTCATGCCCGGCACTTTAGCGTCCGAACGTTCGGTTGCTATAGTCCGCCCATGAACGGATCACGACTTGTCGCCACAGGCCACTATCAACCAGCCAAAATCCTGACAAATGAGGACTTGGCGGCGATGGTGGACACCAGCGACGAGTGGATCAGCAAGCGGGTCGGCATCCGTACCAGACATGTGGCCGAGACCGACGAGAGCGTGGCCGACCTGGCCGGGCACGCCGCCGCGAAGGCCCTGGCGGCGAGCGGCCTGGCCGCGTCCGACATCGATCTCCTGCTCATCGCCACCTGCACGCAGACCGAGCGCGCCCCCAACGTCGCCTCCCGCGTGGCCGCCCGGCTCGGCGTGCCGGGCGCGGCGCTCATGGACGTCGGCGTGTCGTGCTCCGGCTTCACCCACGCCCTGGCGCTGGCCGACCAGGCCATCCGTGCGGGGGCGGCCATCAACGCCCTGGTCGTGGGGGCGGACAAGATGACGGCGGTCACCGACTGGACCGATCGGACCACGTGCGTGCTGACCGGCGACGGGGCGGGGGCGGCGGTGGTCAGCGCGGCGGCCGAGGCGGAGATCGGCCCGGTGGTGTGGGGCTCGGCGCCCGAACTCGGCACCGCCGTACGCATCGAGGGCACCCCGACCCGCTTCTCCCAGGACGGCCAGACCGTCTACCGGTGGGCCACGACCCAGCTCCCCGACATCGCCCGCCGGGCGTGCGAGCGCGGCGGCGTACGGCCGGAGGACCTGGCGGCGGTGGTGTTCCACCAGGCGAACCTGCGCATCATCGAGCCCCTCGCGGCCAAGCTGGGCGCGGTCAACGCGATCGTGGCGCGCGACGTCGTGGACTCGGGCAACACCTCGGCCGCGAGCGTGCCGCTGGCCCTGTCGAAGCTGCTGGAACGGGGCGAGGTCCCGAGCGGGGCGCCGATGCTCCTCTTCGGCTTCGGGGGCAACCTGTCCTACGCGGGAATGATCGTACGCTGCCCCTGACGGCGCGCGGCCGGGTCACGCGGCCGGAGCGCGCGGCGTCAGACGAACTTCGACATCCGCGTCCATAGCGTGTGCCAGCCTCTCCAGGACCGGCAACGTCGGTATCGTGCCGCCGGCCTCGAACCGCGCCACCGCTGACTGGGTCATTCCCGCCTCACGTGCCAGATCGTTCTGGCTCCATCCCCGTCCTTCGCGCATCGCCCTGACGGTCTTACCCAGCTCATAGGCAAGGCGTGCGGCTTCATAGGCCTCTGCGTTGATGCTATATAGGCCCCATGCTGTCACGCTTTGCTGTCATTCAATAGCGCATGGTGAAATGTTGGGCTGGTAGAGGCGAGGGTCAGGAGATGCCGGGCGGGGAGGTGGAGTCGCGGATGACGAGCTGGCAGGGCATCTTGTGCACCCCCGGCGTCGCCCTGCCGTCGATGGCCGCGAAGAGGTGCTGGGCGGCGGTCCTGCCCAGCAGTTCAAGGTTCATGTCCACCGTGGTCAGCGCGGGCCGGGTCTCCGTGGAGAGCACCTCCCAGTTGTCGTAGCCCACCACCGCGATGTCGTCCGGCACCCGGCGTCCGCGCTCCCTGGCCGCCTCCACGAAACCGGCCGCGATCTGGTCGCTCCCGCAGAACACCGCGTCGATCTCCGGCTCGGCCATCAGCAGCATCTCGGCCGCGTGCCGCCCCCACCGCTGCGACCACGGCCCCGAGAGCGTCTGCCCGGCCTGCGCCACGCCCCCCTCCTCGAGCGCCTGGCGCAGGCCCTCCTCGCGGTCGCGTGCCGCCTTGTAGTGCGTCGGCCCGGTGATGTGGGCGATCCTGCGGCGGCCCATGGCCAGCAGGTGGTTGACGGCCATGGCCGCCGCGCCCACGTCGTCCGGCACGAACGACACGTCCTCCGGATCCTCCGACGGGCCGTAGGCGTACACCACCGGGATCGGCAGTTCTTTGCTCACCGACGGCCGCGGGTTCGTGCTCTCGCCCACCACGATCAGCCCGTCCACGCGGCGCGACAGCAGCGCCCGTACGTGGTGCTGCTCCCTGATCGCGTCGCCCCGCGCGTCGCAGAGCAGCACGGCCATCTCGCCGGCCCCGAACGCGTCCTCCGCCCCGAGCAGCACGGGGATGCCGAACCGGCCGACGCTGTCGGAGGTCAGCAGGCCGACCGTGCGCGTCTGCCCCGAGATCAGTCCCCTGGCCAGGGCGTTCGGCTGGAAGGAGAGCTCCGCCGCGGCGGCGAGCACGCGCTCGCGCGTCGCCGCCCGCACGTCCTGGCGCCCGTTCAGTGCCTTGGACGCCGTGGCGATCGAGACCCCCGCCAGCGAGGCCACATCGGAGATGGTCGCCCGCTTACTCGCCATGTTTCGAAACCCTTTTCGGTCACCTGTGAACTGCCTAGAACCCTAGCACCCATTGACATGGACTCTTGTTTCTTCTACGTTTCCGAAAACCTTTAAGTCCAGGAGCACATCATGAGACGAAGGCTGGCCGGGATCTCCCTACTCGGCGTGTTAGCGCTCACAGCGGCGGCCTGCGGCAGCGGCGGCGGAGGCGGCGGGGGCGCGAAGCCGTCGGAAGGCCCCGTGACGATCACCATGTGGACCCGCGCCGCCACCCAGGCGCAGAGCGAGCGGCTGGTCCAGGCGTACAACACCAGTCACAAGAACATCCAGGTGAAGCTCACCGTCATTCCTACCGACAACTACCAGCCGCGCATCGCCGCGGCGGCCGGTGCCAAGCAGCTCCCCGACGTGTTCGCGGCCGACGTCATCTTCGTCCCGAACTACACCTCGCAGGGCCTGTTCATGGACATCACGGACAGGATCGCGAAGCTGCCGTTCAAGGACGGCCTCGCGCCCTCGCACATGAAGCTGGGCACGCTCGACGGGAAGCAGTACACGCTTCCGCACACCCTCGACCTGTCGGTCTGGTTCTGGAACAAGGACCTGTACCAGAAGGCCGGGCTCGACCCGGAGAAGGGGCCGAAGTCGCTGAAGGAGTTCGCCCAGCAGGCCACCACGATCCAGGAGAAGCTGGGCAAGGACGGCAAGGTTCACGGTACGTTCTTCGGCGGCAACTGCGGCGGCTGTTACGTGTTCACGTTCTGGCCCTCCGTCTGGGCCGCCGGTGGCCAGGTGATGAACGCCGAGGGCACCCAGTCGCTCAACGACCAGGCCGCGATGACCGATGTGTTCAAGATCTGGCGCGACCTGTACGAGAAGAAGGTCACCGGTCCGACGGCCAAGGAGGAGCAGGGCCCGACCTGGACCGGCTTCTTCCCCAAGGGTGAGATCGGCGTCATGCCGATGCCCTCCACCACGCTCGGCCTGATGCCCAAGGACATGAAGATCGGCGTCACCCCGATCGCGGGTCCCGACGGCGGCGAGTCGACGTTCGTGGGCGGCGACTCCGTGGGCATCTCCGCCACCTCCAAGAACCCCGACGCGGCCTGGGACTTCCTGTCCTGGACGGTCGGCGACGAGGCCCAGGTCGAGGTCATGGCCAAGAACAAGGACGTGCTCGCGCGTACCGACCTGGCCAGCAACAAGTACTCCGCCGAGGACCCGCGCGTGGTGCTGATCAACTCGCTGGTGGCCAAGGGCCAGACGCCGTACGCGCTGCGCTTCGGCCAGACGTTCAACGACCCGCAGGGGCCGTGGCTCCGGATGGCCCGCGAGGCCGTGTTCGGTGACGCCTCGAAGGTTCCCCAGCTCAACGCCGAGATCACGAAGTCGCTGCAGCAATGACCTTGACGATCACGCGATCCGGGCGGCGGCCGGCTCACACCACGCCGTCCGCCCGGTGGCGGAGCAGGAAGGTCCAGGGCTGGCTCTACGCGGCCCCGACGGCCGTCATCGTGGGGGTGCTCTTCATCGCGCCCCTGGCGCTGGTCGTCTGGATGTCGCTCAACCGCTGGCCCCTGCTCGGCCAGGCCACGTTCAACGCCCCCGACAACTACCTGAAGATCGGCGACAACCCCCTCTTCATCGACGCGGTCCTCTTCACGCTGAAGTACACCGCCATCACGACGGTCCTGCTGTCGGCCGTCGCGCTCGGCCTCGCTCTGCTGGTGCAGGACCGCAGGCCGGGCATCGGCTTCTTCAGGACCGCGTTCTTCCTGCCCGGCGCCGTCGGCTTCGCCGCCGCCGGCCTGCTGTTCTACGGGATGCTGAACAACGACTTCGGCCCCATCGACCCCCTGCTCCAGGCGCTGCACATCACCAGCGAGCCGGTCAAGTGGATCGGCACGCCCAACATGGCGCTGTTCTCGACGATCGCGCTGGTGCTGTGGCGCTTCGCCGGATTCAACATGCTCATCCTGCTGACCGGCCTGCAGGCGATCCCGACCGAGGTGTACGAGGCCGCCAGGAGCGACGGCGCGAACCGCTGGCAGGTGTTCACCAAGATCACGCTGCCGCTGCTCCGCCCCACGCTCGCGCTGATGCTGATCCTCAGCGTCACGGGCTCGCTGCTGGCCTTCGACCAGTTCTTCGTCTTCACCAACGGCGGCCCGGACAACAGCACGGTCTCGATGGTCATGGTCGTCTACCGGGACGCGTTCTTCCGCTTCGACCTCGGCGGCGCGGCGGCGCTCTCGGTCGTCCTGCTCGTCGCCCTCGTCGGGCTCAACACGGTGATGATGCGGAGGCTGCGATGAGCCGGTACCTCACGCTGTCCGCCCTGGCGGTGCTGTTCCTGTTCCCGCTGGTGTGGAGCGGCTACGCCTCGCTGGAGGAGCCGTCGAACTACCTGGAGATGGCCCGCTTCGGCGAGGGGCTCGGCACGTACGCGACCAACAGCGTGCTGGTGTCGGTCATGACCGTGGCCGGCACGCTCGTGATCTCCGCGCTCGGTGGCTACGGCTTCGCCCGCTTCGACTTCCCGGGCAAGAACGTGCTGTTCCTGGCCACGCTGGCGATCCTCATGGTGCCGTACGCGACGATCCTGATCCCGCTCTACGTCCTGCTCGGCTACCTGGGGCTGCAGAACTCGCTCGTCGGCCTGTCGCTGGTGTTCGTCATGTTCCAGCTCCCGTTCGCGCTGTTCATGATGCGCAACGCGTTCGAGGCGCTGCCGCGCGAGCTGGAGGAGGCGGCGCTGGTCGACGGGTGCGGCACGTTCAGGGCGTTCGCCAGGATCCTGCTGCACGCCGTGCGGCCCGCGCTGATCACGGTGGGCCTGTTCGCGTTCCTCGCCTCGTGGAACGACTTCTTCGCCCCGTTGATCCTGCTCAACGACGGTTCCTCGTTCACCCTGCCGGTGGCCGTGGTCAGCATGACGCAGCACACGTTCGGCGCGATCGACTACGGCATGCTCCAGGCCGGCGTCATGGTCATGGCCATCCCCTGTCTCATCCTCTTCATCGTGTTGCAGCGCCACTACGTGCGCGGATTCATGTCAGGAGCTCTGCGTGGCTAACCCTGTCCTGCCCTCATCGGGCGTCCTGTCCCCCCTCGGCCTCGACAAGGTACGGCTGAACCCCGGCTTCTGGGGCGACCGGGCCGCGCTCAACAGCGAGGTGACCATCGCCCACTGCGTGGAATGGGAGGAGCGCGAAGGCTGGATACCCAACTTCCGGGGGGTGCGTCCCCGCAGGGGCCGGGAGTTCAGCGACTCGGAGACCTACAAGCTGCTGGAGGCCATGGCCTGGGCCGACCATCCGGGGCTGCCCGCGCTGGCCGAGACCGTGGCCCAGGCGCAGGAGGGCGACGGCTACATCAACACCCGCTGGTCCGGCAGCCGCTACACCGACTTCGAGTGGGGCCACGAGCTCTACTGCTACGGCCACCTCATCCAGGCCGGGGTCGCCCGGCTGCGCATGCACGGCGAGGACCGGCTGACCCAGGTGGCGGTACGGGCCGCCGACCACGTCTGCCGCCGTTTCATGGAGGGCACCGAGACCTGCGGGCACCCCGTGATCGAGATGGCGCTCGTCGAGCTCTACCGCGTCACCGGCACCGAACGCTACCTGGAGATGGCCCGCCGCTTCGTCGAGCGCCGCGGACTGCCCGCGCTCGCCGACATCCCCTTCGGCCGCGCCTACTACCAGGACGACATGCCGGCCAGGCAGGCGCAGGTGTTCCGCGGGCACGCGGTGCGCGCTCTCTACCTGGCCTCCGGCGTGGTCGACGTGGCCGTCGAGACCGGCGACCAGGAGCTGCTGAAGGCGGTCGAGGCGCAGTGGGAGCGCACGATCGCCCGCCGCACGCACCTGACCGGCGGCATGGGCTCGCGCCACATCGACGAGTCGTTCGGCGACGACTATGAGCTGCCGCCGGATCGGGCCTACAACGAGACCTGCGCGAGCATCGCCTCCATCATGCTGGCGCACCGGCTGCTGCTGGCCACCGGTGACGCCCGGTACGCCGACCTGGCCGAGCGGACCATGTACAACATGCTCGCCACGGGGGTGGCGCTGGACGGCAAGTCGTTCTTCTACGCCAACCCGCTGCAGGTGCGGGTGCCCGCGACGCCGCTCGAGGGCGTCAACCACGCCGCCGAGGGCGGGCTCCGCTCGCCCTGGTTCGACGTGTCCTGCTGCCCGCACAACATCGCCCGCACGCTGGCATCGCTGCCCGCCTACCTCGCGACCTCGTCGGCCGACGGCATCCAGATCCACCACCACACGCCGTCGGAGATCCGGCACGACGGGCTGGCGGTGCGGGTGGAGACCGGCTACCCGTGGAACGGCTCGGTGACCGTCCGGGTGCTGGAGGGCGGCGAGGGCCGGATCGGCCTGCGCGTCCCGGCCTGGGCCACGGAGGCCACGCTCGCGCGCGTCCCGGCGTCCTCGCCTGACGCGCCGCTGGAGGAGAGCCCGGCGGTCCGTCCCGTCGATCCCGGTTACGCCTATGTCGAGGGTCCGTGGCGGGCCGGTGACGAGATCCGGCTGGAACTGCCGATGGCGCCCCGGTGGACGTACCCCGACCGGCGGATCGACGCGCTGCGGGGGAGCGCGGCGGTGGAGCGGGGGCCGCTGGTCTACTGCGCGGAGTCGGTGGGCGACGAGCCGCCGCTCGGCGACCTGACCGCGCGGGTCCAGCCGCCCGTGGAGCGCGCGGCGGACGGCGTCGTGGAGCTGGAGGTCGAGGCGTCGCTCGGGTCCGGCGCCCCAGACGGCTGGCCGTACGCGCCCGCTTCCCATGGGCGGGCGAGCGGCACCGACGTCACGCTCCGGCTGGTGCCCTACCACCGGTGGGGGAACCGCGGCCCCGCGACCATGCGGGTCTGGCTACCGATCTAGGAGAGGCAAGTGCGTAAACCGTTGGTGTGCTTGGCTGTGTTAACGCTCACAGCTTCGCTTGCCGCGTCACCCTCGTACGCCGCGCAGGACGGCCTCGGCATGCCGGTGTTCACCGGCGCCGATCCCGTGCCCGCCGAGCCCGTGGCGTACCACCCGCGCAAGATGATGGACGAGATCTACCGGAAGGAGAAGGGCGGCGACTCGTACTGGATCGACCGCATGCTGGCCCGGCCGGGCGACGATCCGGCGGGCACGTGGTTGATGTCGCGCGGGCGGGCGCTGTTCATGAAGGAGCACGATCCGTCGGTCATCGGTTTCGGCGGGTACGTGGCCTATTGGGAGAGCATCGACAACCGCGGCGCGTACGAGATCTCGCTGGGCAGCGAGCTGAAAGAGGACGTGGCCAAGCGGCTGCAGATGCCCAGCCACTGGACCGGCCAGTACGCGGGCGACGGGCTGTCGGTAGGGGTGAAGAAGTTCATCACGCACGAGAACGTGGCCGTGACGACGCTGGAGATCACCAACACCGGCTCTGCCGCGCGTTCGGTGCCGATCACCGTGACCTCGCCCTACACCAGGACAGCGGACGGCGACCGGGAGCTGACCGGCGCGGTGTTCGCCAAGAACCGGCTGACCACGATCTTCCCCCGCCTCAGCGGTGACGGGCTGAAGGTCGCCGACGGCACCCTGAAGGGCTCGGTGACGGTCGAGCCGGGCAAGACCGTCCGGACCAAGGTGCAGATGGGCTTCGTCACCGAGGAGCTGTCCGGGTCGCGGGCCGAGTACGACGGCTACAAGGGGCGCTCGCCGCAGGACGCGCTGCGCCGCCAGCTCCAGGACTACAACGCCTGGTGGGCCGAGAACCTCCCCTACATCGACGTGCCCGACGAGAACATCAAGAAGTTCGTGTACTACCGCTGGTGGCTCATGCGCTTCAACTTCCTCGACGCCGACATCCCCGGGAACGACTTCCAGTTCCCGACCTCGGTCGAGGGGGCGCTGGGCTACAACAACGCGATCGTGCTGACCGTGCCGATGTTCCTGCAGGACCTCAAGTACCTGCGCGACCCGATCTACTCGTACGGACCGTGGGTGTCGGTGGGCGAGGTCTCGCGTAACTCGAAGTACACCGACAACCCGGGCGATCCCGAGAACTGGTCGAACAGCTACACGCAGTACATCTCGGCCTCGGCGCTGGAGAGCTACCAGATCCACGGCGGGCAGCCGTCGATCCTGCGCAACCTCGCCCGCTACGCGGAGAAGGACGTGTACGGCCAGCTCAACGCGTACGACTCCAACAAGAACGGGGTCATCGAGTACGACCGGGAGTACATGACCGGCAACGACGCCGACGCGGTGTCGTTCCACTACTACGGGCGGGCCAACGAGCGGCTCGAAGGCGCGTACGTGTACGCCAACGCGATGGCGGCGGCGCAGGCGTACGAGCTGACGGGCGACTCGGCAAAGGCCGTGGAGATGCGCGGTGTGGCCGACAAGGTCAAGAACGGCATCCTCACGCTGCTCTGGGACGACAAGGACAAGCTGTTCAAGCACCGCGACCTCCAGACGGGCAACCTGATCCCGTGGAAGGAGTCGAACAACTACATCCCGTACGCCACCGGGCTCGTACCGACGGACGACCCGAAGTACCGGGAGGCGCTGCGGCTGTGGACCGACCCCGCGGAGTACCCGATATTTCCGGCGTACACAGCCAACCAGAAGGACAAGGCGGAGGCCGCGGCCGCCGGGAACCCCGGCTCCAACAACTTCTCCCAGATCAACTCCACCCGGAACTTCGCGCTGTTCTCCAAGGCGCTGCGGCAGTACACCTCGCCGTACATCACGGCCGACCAGTACAAGCAGCTCCTGTACTGGAACGCCTGGTCGCAGTACATCGGCGGCGACACCCGCTACCCCGACGCCAACGAGTTCTGGGCCGACTGGGACCCCGCGACCAAGAGCATCGGCTACCGCTCCTGGATCCACCACACGATCCTGGGCAGCAGCAACTGGACGGTCATCGAGGACGTCATGGGCCTGCGCCCGCGTTCGGACGGCAAGGTCGAGCTCTGGCCGGTGGACATCGGCTGGGACCACTTCACCGTCAACGGCATCAACTACCGGGGCAGCGACCTGACCATCGTCTGGGACAAGCCGGGCGACGGGACCAGGCACTACGCCGGGGTGCCCGAGGGGTACTCGATCCTGATCGACGGCAAGCGCAAGGTCACCCTGTCCGGGCTCGCGCACGCCGTGTGGGACCCGGCGACCGGCAAGGTCGAGGGCGGCCAGGTCGTCCACTCGGAGAAGGCCGGGTCGATGAAGGCCCCGGCCCAGGTCAAGCTGACCGGCGACCGCGTCGAGGACCTGTTCCAGAAGGCCGGCGTGGACCTGCGCTCCGACCGCCCCAACCTGGTCAAGTCCGCCACCGCCTCCTTCGGCGACGCGGCGGGCGCGGCCGACGGGTTCACGATCAACGAGCCGTACTGGGGCAGCAAGGGCTCGGGCAAGGAGCAGGACTGGCTGGAGGTGGACCTCGGCTCGGCCCGGCCCGTGGACCTCGTGAAGCTGTACTTCTTCAACGACCGCAAGGCGGCCGGGTACAGCGAGCCCGCGTTCTACCAGCTGCAGTACCAGGACGGCGACACGTGGAAGGACGTGCCGGACCAGGCCAGGAAACCCGTCCATCCCCGCGCCAACCTCAACGAGGTGCGCTTCCCGGCCGTCACGGCGCAGAAGCTGCGGGTGCTGGTCACACACCGGCCCGGGTATGCCACGGGGCTGAAGGAGGTGCAGGTGTACCGGACGGGCGCGGACGCCCGCTCGGTCTCCAACCGGGCCCCGTACGTGGTGACCGTCGTCGATCCCGCCTTCAGCCGCCCCGGCCAGGCCAGGATCGACGCGGTGGCCAAGGACGACGCGCTGCCGTCGGGCAAGCTCACCACCCAGTGGGCCAAGGTCGACGGTCCGGGTGAGGTGTTCTTCACCGATCCGACGGGCACGAGCACGGTCGTCTCGTTCTCCGAGCCGGGCACGTACCGGCTGAGGCTGACCGCCTCGGACGGCGCGAAGAGCACCTCGACGACCGTGACCGTCGCCGCGACGGCTCAGGCCGCGCAGGTGAACGTGGCTCCCAAGGCCACGCCCACCGCCTCCTACACCTCGCCGTGGGAGAAGGTCGCCGCGATCAACGACGGCATCGACCCGCCGCGCTCCAACGACGGGTCCAACCCGCGCTGGGGCACCTGGCCGCAGCAGGGCACGCAGTGGGTGCAGCTCGAATGGCCGTCGCCGGTGCGGTTGAACAAGGCCGACGTGTACTTCTTCGACGACGGCGGCGGCGTGCGCCTGCCCGCCTCGTGGAAGATCCAGCAGTGGGACGGCGACTCGTTCGAGGACGTCACCGGCGTCGCCTCGTACCCCAAGGCGGTCGACGCCTACAACGCCGTCTCGTTCGACACGGTCACGACCTCCAAGCTGCGCGTGCAGCTCGAGGCCGACGGGGCGTCGGTGGGGCTGCTGGAGGTCAAGGCCTACGAGGTCCCGCCGGACTCCGTGCGCCCCGTGCACGTCCCCACCCTGGTCGGCGCGCTGCCCAAGCTGCCGGCCACCGTGGAGACCCTGTACGCGGACGGCGCCCGCAGCTCGGCCGCCGTCACCTGGCAGCAGGTGACGGCCGACCAGGTGAAGACCGGCGGCACCAGCTTCACCGTCGCCGGGCTGGCCGAGGGCGTGCGTCAGCCCGCCCAGGCGACGGTGTACGTCCGCACGACGTCGGCGGTGACGATCACCTCGATCGCGGAGGAGGCGGTCACGACCCGCGCCGGGGTCGCCCCCTCGCTGCCCGGGACCGTCGTGGCGACGTACAACGACGGGTCGAAGGACAGCTCCGTGGCGGTCACCTGGGAGGCGATCAGCCCTGACAAGTACGCCCAGCCAGGGACGTTCACGGTGAGCGGCCAGGTGCCGGGCACGACCGTCGCCGCCAAGGCCACGGTCACGGTGGAGTAGCCCCTCGGCTCCCTGCCCTGGCCTCTGCGGGATCGCGGGCCGGGGCAGGGTCTCCACGCGCGCCGAAACGTTTGGCACGTTTATCCCGATAAAGCGGTCATAATCCTCTTCAACGGGAGGCGTACCTGGCATCGGAAGGGCGGGGCGAGGAGAATGGCTGGGGGATTCGCCGACACCGCCGGTGATGCCGTCGGGGATACGGTCGGGGACGAAGCCTTTGGAGTGACGGCCGTGCGGGCCGCCGCCATCGCCATGGCCGTGCTGTCGCCGCTGCTCATCGTGGTCGCGGTGGCGCTCTGGGCCGGGCTGCCCGACGAGTGGACGCCCGCCAGGACGGTGAGCCCTCAGACGTCCGCAGGTCTGACGTTCCCCGCGGTGGGAGCCTTCCTCCTCTTCCACCGCCCCCGCCTGAACCTGGCGTGGCTCATGTGCGCGGGTGGCCTCGCGGCGGCGATCAGCGACCTCTCGCAGGCGTTGATGTTCCGCGCCGCCGCCGACGGAGAGTTGCTTTTCGCGGGCTATATGCGCCTGCCGGCCCAGCTCGGGTGGGCGGTGTGCGGCGTGACGCTCACGATGGTGCTGCCGCTGTACTCGCCCGACGGCCGCCTGCCCTCTCCTCGCTGGCGGTGGGCCCTGTTGCTGGGCTTCGCCTCGATCACGACCGACTTCCTGCGCGCCGTGCTCCGCGTGCCGCCGGCTCACACGCCGTACCCGCGGGCCATCCCCAACCCGCTGCAGGTTCTCGAGCTCGCGCCGTACGCCGAGACGGTCTCGATGATCGCCTGGACGGGGATCTACGTCTCCATGGCGCTGGCGGCGCTGTCGCTGGCCGTGCGGTTGCGGCGGGCGGACTCCGTCACCAGGCGGCAGATCGGCTGGCCGCTGCTGGCGTTCGCCGGGTACATCCTCTTCCTGATCGTGACCGCGTTCGTGCCCGAGGTCGCGTGGATCGCGATCGGCTGGGCGACGCTCATCCCGGTCGCGACGGCGTTCTCCGTGATGCGCTACCGGCTCTACGGGATCGACACGGTGATCAGCCGGGCCTTCGTGGCCGCCGGGGTGGTGGCCGTGATCAGCGCCGTCTACTTCGGCGCGGGGGCGCTGTCGAGCCTGCTGGTCTCCGGTTACGGCCAGGTGGCCAGCGTCGTCGCCGCGCTGTTCGCCGGCGCGTTCTTCCAGCCGCTGCGGCGCGCCTTGCAGCGGGCCGTGGACCGGCTCCTGTACGGGGCTGTCGGCGACCCCGGCATGCTGGCGGAGCGCCTGACCCAGGCGCTGCGGCGCGGCGACCCGTCCAGGGCGCTGACCTCGGTGGTGAGCGTGCTGCGCGACGGACTGGCGGTCGAGGGCGTGGCCGTGGAGGTGGCCGACGGCGAGCCCCGTTACATCGAGAGCGGCCGGGTGGGCACCGACGTCCGCGAGGTGCCGCTGATCTGGCACGGGGAGCGCGTCGGCCGCCTGCTCGTGGGTCCGCCGGGCCCGCGCCGCTTCCCCGCCGCGCACAACGAGCGGGTGCTGGCCACGCTCACGCCGTACGCGGCGGACGTGGCGCACGCGGTGCGGATGGCCGCGGACCTGCAACGTTCCAGGGAACGCATCCTGACGACCAGGGAGGAGGAGCGCCGCCGCCTGCGCCGCGACCTGCATGACGGGCTCGGCCAGACCCTCTCGGCCATGGCGATGACCATCAACATGGCCAGGCTCAGCCTGAAGAAGTCCCCGGAGGCGGCCGACGAGCTGCTGCGCGAGCTGCACGCGGGCATGGGCGCGGTCACGGGGGACATCCGCGAGCTCGTGTACGGCCTGCGCCCGCCCGCGCTCGACGACCTGGGCCTGGTCCGCGCGGTGGGGGAGCTGGCGGAGCAGTCCTCGCCGCCCGCCGAGGTCGAGGTGGAGGGAGACCTGTCGGAGCTGCCCGCGGCCGTCGAGGTGGCGGTCTACCGGATCGTCCAGGAGGCCCTCACCAACGTCCGGCGGCACGCCCAGGCCGCCACCGCCCGGATCGTCCTGCAGCGGGAGCGGTCGGTGCTGCGCGTGCTGATCGCCGACGACGGCAAGGGCCTGCCCGAGGCGCATCGGGCGGGCGTGGGGCTGGGATCGATGCGCGAGCGCGCGGCGGAGCTGGGCGGGATCTGTGTGGTCAACGGCGAGCCCGGCGCGGGAACGCGCGTGGAGGTCATGCTCCCTCTCCTGACCGCGCGTGAGGTGGCCTGAGACGCGCCTTTGCGGGCAGTTGGCCAGGGGGAGTCGATCCCCGGGGAGGCCGAGATGCGTTCATCGATCCCTTTGGGCCGCATCAAGGGCGTGCAGGTGGGGCTCAACGTCAGCGTGCTGGTGATCGTCGCGATCCTGGTGGTCGGGCTGGCCTACGGGCGCTTCCCCGCGATCTTCCCCGGCCACTCCCTGCCCGTCTACCTGCTGGCCGGGCTGGTGGCGGCCGTGCTGTTCATGGGCTCGCTGCTCGCGCACGAGCTGGCGCACGCGATCATGGCGCGGCGCGAGGGCATCGAGGTGGAGCGGATCACGCTCTGGCTGCTGGGTGGGGTGGCGGAGCTGCGTGGCGAGCCGCGTACGCCAGGCGCGGATCTGCGGATCGCGGTAGTGGGGCCGGCGACGAGCCTGGTCGCCGGGCTGGTGTTCGGGGCGGCGTGGCTGGGCGCGGGGCTGGTCTCGGGCGCGTCGCTGGTGGCGGGGGTGTTCGCGTACCTGGCCGTGGTGAACGTGCTGCTCGCCGTCTTCAACCTGATCCCGGCCGCGCCGCTGGACGGCGGGCGGGTGCTGCGGGCGGTCCTGTGGATGCGCTGGCACGACCGGGCACGGGCGGCGATCACCGCCGCGCGGGCCGGACGCTGGTTCGGGTACGTGCTCATCATCCTGGGATTCCTCCAGGTGGCCACCGGGAGCAGCCTCGACGGGCTGTGGTTCGGGCTGATCGGCCTCTTCCTGGTGAGCGCCGCCACCGCCGAGGAGCAGCAGACCCGGCTCGGCACCGCCCTGCGCGGGATCCGCGTCGTGGACGCGATGACGGCGCAGCCGGTGGTCGCCTCGCCGGAGGAGACCGTGTCCGGGCTCGTCGAGCGGGTGGTGCTGCGGCACCGGCTGTCCACATATCCGCTGGTGGGTGTGGACGGGTCCTTCCAAGGCATGGTGACGCTCAACCGGATCCGCGAGGTGCGGCCGGAGCTGCGCGACACCGTACGGCTCGCGGACATCGCCCGCCCTCCGCAGGACGTGCCGCAGGCCAGGCCCGACGAGCCGCTGACCGACCTGCTGGCCAGGATGCCGGGGCGCGCCGACGGGCGGGCGGTCGTGCTCGATCCGGCCGGACGGCTGGTCGGGCTGCTGACGCCCACGGACATCAGCCGGACGGTCCAGACGGCCGATCTGCGCAGCGCGCTTTCGGGGCCGCGCGGCACGGACCTCGCGCCGCCCTACCACGGCCATCACCGCGACGCCGCCTGAGCGTTCTGCAGTCGCTTGCAGGATCGCCGGTCGCGGGCGGCGGCCCGGTGCCGTCTGCGTGCTTTGATAGGTTATCGGCAGGTGTGCCGGGAAGTCTGGTCGGCGATCGTTCCGCCGTGCCTGACTGCCGATGTTCCGGAGGCCTCATGACCGTCACCGCGTGGGTGGCGGTGGTGGCCTTCCTCGGCGCGTACACGCTGATCGCCACCGAGAAGGTGCACCGGGTCGCCGCGGCGCTCGGCGGCGCCGGGATCATGCTGCTGATCCACGCCACCGACGCGGGCGCGGCGTTCTTCGACGAGCACTCCGGGATCGACTGGAATGTGATCTTCCTGCTGCTCGGCATGATGGTCATCGTCGGCGTCCTGAAACAGACCGGAATATTCGAGTATCTGGCGATCTGGGCGGCGAAACGGGCCAGAGGGCGGCCGTTCAGGCTCATGGCGCTGCTCATCGTCATCACCGCGTCCGCCTCCGCACTGCTGGACAACGTGACCACCGTGCTGCTGATCGCCCCCGTGACCTTCCTGGTGTGTGAGCGGCTGTCGGCGCCCGTGGCCCCGTTCCTGATCGCCGAGGCCATGGCGTCCAACATCGGCGGCGCGTCCACGCTGGTCGGCGACCCGCCGAACATCATCATCGCCAGCCGCGGCGGCCTGACCTTCAACGACTTCCTCGTCCACATGGCGCCGCTGATCGTCGTGCTGGTGGTGGTGTTCGTCGGGCTGTGCAGGTGGCTGTTCAGGGAGTCGTTCCGGTACGACCCCGAGCGGGCCGCGGAGATCATGACGTTGAACGAGCGGGAGGCCATCGCCGACCGCAGGCTCCTGTGGCAGGCGCTCGCCGTGCTGGCCCTCGTGATGGCGGCGTTCGTGCTGCATCCCGTGCTGCACTACGCGCCGTCCGTGGTCGCCCTGCTCGGCGCGGGGGTGCTGGTGGCGACCACGAAGGTGTCGACCGAGGAGGCCATCCGCGAGGTCGAGTGGCCGACGCTGGTGTTCTTCGCCGGCCTGTTCGTCATGGTCGGGTCGCTGGTGGAGACCGGGGTCATCGGCCAGATCTCGAAGGCCGCATCGGAGGCCACCCACGGGCAGCTCGGCCTGACCACGATGCTGCTGCTCTGGGTCTCGACCGGGCTGTCCGCCGTCGTGGACAACATCCCGTACGTCGCCACCATGAGCCCCATCGTGGCCGACCTCGTGCAGGCCAACGGGGGCAGCGGCCCCGCGCAGGTGCTGTGGTGGGCGCTGGCCATCGGAGCCGACCTGGGCGGGAACGCCACGGCCGTCGGGGCGGCGGCCAACGTCGTCATTCTCGGCATCGCCGCCCGCAACGGCACCCCGATCAGCTTCTGGCAGTTCACCAAGTACGGGCTGGTGGTCACGTTCGTGACCGTGGCGCTGTCGGTGCCGTACCTGTGGCTCCGCTACCTCACCTGAGGGGGAGCACGTCCACGCCGCGTTCGTCGTCACCGCGCGGGCCGAAGATGCGGCGGTCGCCCTCCTCGATGCGCACGTCGTTGATGCTCGCCTCCCTGCGCCGCATCAGCCCCGACTCGTCGAACTCCCACTGCTCGTTGCCGTAGCTGCGCCACCACTGGCCGGTGACGTCGCGCGACTCGTACTGGAAGCGGACGGCGATGCGGTTGCCGAGCACGCCCCACAGCTCCTTGCGCAGGGCGTAGTCCAGCTCCCTGTCCCACTTCCGGCGCAGGAAGGCCCGGATCTCGTCGCGGCCGGTCACGAACTCGTCGCGGTTGCGCCACACCGAGTCCTCCGTGTACGCCGCCGCGACCCGGTCGGGGTCGCGCGTGTTCCAGGCGTCCTCGGCGGCCTGCACCTTGACGCGGGCGCTCTCCTCGGTGAACGGCGGGACCGGCGGCTTCGACATGATCTCCTCCAAGCGGGGATTCTCACAGCGGCAGCAGCTTATCGATCATGATCGGCAGGTCGCGGACCCGCTTGCCCGTGGCGTGGCGCACGGCGTTCGCCACGGCTGCGCCGACTCCCGTGATTCCGACCTCGCCTACCCCGCGCAGCCCCAGCGGCATCGTCGGGTCGGGCTCGTCCAGGCAGTGCACGTCGATGCGCGGGATGTCGGCGTGGACGGGGACGTGGTACTCGGCCAGGCTCGCGTTCACGACCCGCCCGGTGCGCTGATCGATCAGCGTCTCCTCCGACAGCGCCAGACCGATGCCCATCACGATGCCCCCGCGCAGCTGGCTGGCCACCGTCTTGGCGTTGATCACCCTTCCGACGTCGAACACGCCCACCCAGCGCGACACCCGTACCTCGCCGGTGTCCCGGTCCACCCGCACCTCGCAGAACTGCGCCCCGCACGCCGCCTTCACCCAGCGCCGCTGGTCACGGACGGTCTTCGCCAGGAACCTGAGCATGCCCATCCCGGCCGCGGCCTCCAGGTGGTCGCGACCGGCGCGGGTCAGGATCGCCGCGTACGTCTCCCCACGGGAACCCTGGTAGAGCCCGCCGTCCCGGGCCTCCGGAGAGGCCGCCCCGCGCAGCGGGGAGTCCGGTGACTTCCGGGCCAGGTCGAGGGCGGAGCGCTTCAGCTTGCGGCAGGCCTCGATCACGCCGGCCGCCGCGCTCGCCGTCTGTCCCGAGCCGCCCGCCATCGGGCCCTCCGGCAGCTCGGAGTCGCCGACTTCGACGCGTACCGACTCCAGCGGCACCCCCAGCTCGTCCGCGGCGATCTGCGCCTGCGCGGTCGCCGCGCCGACGCCGATCTCCTGCAGGGCGCATCGCACCACGACGCCGCCGTCCGCGCCCAGCCGCACGGTGACGTTCGCCGGGAGCTGGAACGACGGGTGGTACGCCGACGCGACCCCCATGCCGACCAGCCACCGCCCGTCCCTCATCGAGCCGGGCCGCGGATCGCGCTCACGCCAGCCGAACCGCTCCGCCCCCAGCTCGTACGCCTCGCGCAGCATCCGGTTCGCGAACCGCTTGCCGTCCACCGGGTTGCGCGCCGGCTCGTTGCGCATCCGCAGCTCGATCGGGTCCATGCCCAGCTCGCAGGCCAGCTCGTCCACGGCCGACTCCAGGGCGAAGGTGCCGATGGACTCGCCGGGGGCCCGCATGAAGGTGTTGGGAAGGAGGTCGAGCCGGACGAGGCTCTGGCGCAGGCGGATGTTCGGGGAGTCGTACAGGTGCCGGGAGGCCGCGGTGATCTGCTCGGGCATGCCGCCGACGCGGCCGGTCCTGGCCACGCTGGTGTGGATCAGCGCGGTCAGCTTCCCGTCGGACTCGGCGCCCAGCGCGACCCGCTGGGTGCTCTGGGTCCGGCCGCCGACCGTGTGGTAGACGGCCGCCCGGGTGAGCGCCAGCCGCACCGGGCGCTCGGTGGCCCGGGCGGCCAGCACGGCGAGCAGCGTGCCCGCCCAGACCGAGCCCTTGCCGCCGAACCCGCCGCCCACGTAGGGGGAGAGCACGCGGATGTTCCGCTGGGGGACGCCGAACCGCTGCGCGAGGTGGCTGCGCAGCCACGCGATGCTCTGCGTGCTCTCGTGCACGGTCAGGCGGTCGCCGTCCCACACGGCGGTCGTCGCGTGCGGCTCGATCGCGTTGTGGCTGTGCGGTGGCGTGGTGAAGCGCAGGTCCACCGAGACCGGCGCGGCCGCCAGCGCCGCCTCGGCGTTCCCCTTGTCCGTCGCCGCCGGCCGGATCGCGCTGCTCTTCTGCGGGGTGGCGTTCGGCTCCTCGGCCGCGAAGTCCACCACGGCGGGCAGTTCCTCGTACGTGGGCCGCACCAGGTCCGCCGCGTGCCGCGCCGCCTCGGGCGACTCGGCCACCACGACCGCCACAGGCTGGCCGTTCCAGTGCACCTCGTCCGTGGCCAGATAGTTGACCGACGTCCCGATGACCAGCGTGCTGGGGTTCAGCAGGCTCTGGGAGGGCGGAGGCTTCATGGCGGGGGCGTTCTCGTGCGTGAGAACGTCGATCACGCCTTTCACGGCCCGCGCCGCCTCGGTGTCGATGGCGGTGATGCGGCCCCGGGGGATCGTGGCGTGCACGAGCGCGGCGTGGGCGAGATCCGGGTAAGGGTGCTCGGCCGCGAAGCGGGCCTGCCCGGTGGTCTTGGCCCGGCCGTCGAGCCGGTCGACGGGGCGGCCGACATACTTCTCACTCATCCGAAAGCTCCCTCAACGTGGCCACGATCGTGGCGCGGGCCAGGCCGACCTTGAACGCGTTGCCCGGCCGCGTGGTCGCGGACGCCAGCTCGGCCTCGGCCGCGCGGCCGAACGCCTCCTCGGTCGCCGGACCGCCGACCAGGATCCGCTCCGCCTCGTGGGCGCGCCACGGCTTGGTCGCGACGCCGCCCAGCGCCAGCCGGGCCGCCGTCACGGTCCCGTCCCGCACGTCCAGCGCCGCCGCGACGGAGACCAGGGCGAACGCGTACGACGCCCGGTCGCGTACCTTCCGGTAACGGGAGTTGGCCGCGACCGGCGCGGGCGGCAGCTCGACCGCCGTGACCAGCTCGTCCGCGGCCAGCGCGGTCTCGACCTGCGGCGTGTCGCCGGGCAGCAGGTGGAAGTCCGCCAGCGGGATCCGCCGCGTACCGCGCACGCTCGTGACAGTGACCGTGGCGTCCAGGGCGGCGAGCGCCACGCACATGTCGGAGGGGTGCGTGGCGATGCAGCTCTCGCTCACGCCCAGGACGGCGTGCCCGCGCGTGAACCCGCCGAGCGCGTCGCAGCCGGCGCCCGGCTCGCGCTTGTTGCAGGCGTACGCCTGGTCGTAGAAGTAGCGGCAGCGGGTGCGTTGCAGCAGATTGCCGCCCACGGTGGCCATGTTGCGCAGCTGCGGCGAGGCTCCGGCGAGTATCGCCTGCGACAGGACCGGGTAGGCGGCGCGGATGCGGCGGTCGGCGGCCAGGGCGCTGTTACGCACCAGCGCGCCGATCCGCAGCCCGCCGTCGGGCAGCTCGTCCACCTCGTCGAGCGGCAGCCCGGTGATGTCGATCACCGTCTGGGGGTGTTCGATGCCCTCGCGCATGAGGTCGACCAGGTTGGTGCCGCCGCCCAGGAACTTCGTGCCGGGACCGACGGCTGCCACGGCCTCGGCGATGTCGAGCGGCTTCACGTACGCGAACGGCCTCATGGCGCCTCCTGCGCGGCGACGTCCTTGATGGCGTCGAGGATGCCGTTGTAGGCGCCGCAGCGGCACAGGTTTCCGCTCATGCGCTCTCTGATCTCGTCGTCGGTCAGGTGCGTGCCCCCTTGGCGCGAGGTGACGGAACTGGGCATGCCCGCGGCGTGCTCGGCCAGCATGGCGACGGCCGAGCAGATCTGGCCCGAGGTGCAGTAACCGCACTGGAGCCCGTCATGGCGCACGAACGCCTGCTGCATCGGGTGCGTGTCCTCGCGGTCCTTGGCGATCCCCTCGATCGTGGTGATCTCCTTGTCCGCGTACTGCATGGCCAGGGCCAGGCAGGCGTTGATCCGCACGCCGTCCGCGAGGACTGTGCAGGCGCCGCACGCGCCCTGGTCGCAGCCCTTCTTCGGGCCGGTCAGCCCCAGGTGGTCGCGCAGGGCGTCGAGCAGGCTCACCCACGGCTCGATGTCGAGGGACTCGACCACGCCGTTCACCCGTATCCGTATTCGGGTCACTCTTTCCCCCTCTGTCCGGAGCCCTGACGCTAACAGAACGGTGTTTCCTTAACAAGAGAACGTTGTTCTTTAAAGTGGGGTGGCTATGCTGGGGCGCGACATGACGCGGGCATTCCTCCGGGCCAGGCGGCCGGAGCACAAGCAGCAGCGGCGCGAGGCGATCCTCGCGGCCGCGCGCGAGCTCGCCGTCGACTCCGGCGTGCGCAACGTCAGCCTGGGTGCGGTCGCGGAGGCCGTCGGACTGGCGAAGTCCAACATCATGCGATATTTCGGGACTCGCGAGGAGATCTTCCTGATCCTGGCCGCCGAGGAGTGGCGCCAGTGGGCGGCGGCCGTCACCGCCCGGCTCGAGGTCTCCGGCGACGTCCCGGTGATCCTCGCGGAGACGCTCGCGGACCGGCCGCTCTTCTGTGACCTCCTCGGCCACACCGCGAGCACCCTGGAACAGAACGTGTCCGTCGAGGCGGCCCGTGTGTTCAAGCGCGCCGTCCTGGCCGTCGTCGCCGACCTGAGTGAGCAGGTCGCCCGGGTCACGGGCCTTCGCGACGGGGAGGGCGTGGACCTGGTCTCCGCCGCCAGCGTCCTGGCCGGCGCCCTCTATCCGGTGTCGAACCCCTCGCCGACACTCGCCGAGCTGTACGCCCAGGAGCCCGACATCGCCGCGGCCTGCCCCGACCTCCTCTCCACCCTCGTCCGCGCGCTCAAGGCGTTCCTCGCCGGGCTCCCCACGCTCAGGGAGGACTGAGCTTCGGGCAGCCGTCGGCTGTCGGTGAGTGTGCTGTCAACTGTCGGTGCCTGATGTCATAGATGTCGGTTCGAAGCGCTGTGAAATGTCGGTCCTCGCTGGTTCGACCAGGTTTCTGGCAACCCCGTCGCTCAGCGAGTCCCTGGCCGGACAAGCGGGCATCATCGAAGTTTGGCCGTTCGCGCAGCAAGAGCCGGCCGGGGGCGACACGTCCTTTCTCAGAGCCCAGCAACCTGGCCGCGCTGCCGATCAGTGCGCTATGGGACCGTTACGGGTCGTGGCCTGATCTGCCGTGGCCCGATCTGGCAGCAATCTTGGAGAGGTGCTCGTATCGTGAGGGGATGGTGACGGTCGGCATCGATCTCGCCGCCGAGGCGGTGCGGACCGCGGTGGCCTGGCTCGACTGGTCGGACGGCCGTGCCCGGCTCGTCAGGGTGGTGGTCGCGGCGGACGACGCGCTGATCGTCGAGGCCGTGATGGGCGCGAACAAGGCGGGGATCGACTGCCCGCTCGGCTGGCCCGACAGGTTCGTCGACTTCGTCAGCGCCCACCGGGCCGGGCACGTCCAGGTGCCGGAGGGCCTCGCCGGCCGGACCTGGCGGCGGGATCTGGCGCTGCGGGTCACCGACCAGGTGGTGCACCAGCAGACCGGGCTGACGCCGCTGAGCGTGTCGGCCGACCGCATCGGGCACGCCACCATGCGCTGCGCCGCCCTGCTGGCCGAGCTCGCCCGGCGTGGCCGGCCGGTCGACCGGCGCGGCGGCGAGGCCGTCGTGGAGGTCTACCCGGCGGCCTGCCTGAAGCGGTGGGGGCTGCCGTACCGCGGCTACAAGCGCGCCGCCAACCTCACCGAGCTGGGCCGGCTCGTGGACCGGCTGCTGGAGGCGGCGCCCTGGCTGGACCTCGGCGAGTACGAGCCGCTCTGCCGGGCCTCGGACGACGCCACGGATGCCGTCGTGTCCGCACTCGCCGCGCGGGCATCGGCTCTCGGCCTGGCGACCGTGCCGACGGGGGAGCAGGCCGGCGTGGCGGCCACGGAGGGCTGGATCGCCCTGCCCACCACACCCCTGGACCGCCTCGTTACAGACGCCTGAGCTGCCGCCGAACATTCGTACATTTTCTGTCATCTCATGAAACATGAGATTTCGTACGGCTCTTGGGACACTTCTTCTCCTGACCCCCGGAACGCTGATCGCACAGCCTGCGGCGGCTGCCACGCCGGCCACGATCGCGTACGCGCAGTGGACGCACACCTGGGAACTGGTGCTCACCAACGGAGACGTGGTGGAGCTGCCCGAGGCGCTCGCCAAGGCGCCCGACGACGTGGTGAACGCCGGTGAGTGGGCGCCGTTCCTGATCAGCGGGGATGGACGGCATTTCTTCTATTTCAGGAAATCGGATGGATTGTTCGTCGAGCGGACTCTTAACGGCAAGGAAAGAGTCGTGTCGCGGAATCTCACGACGGCCTCGATCGACGAGGAGTGGCCGTTGGTGTCGTACGACGGCAGTTATGTGGTCACGACGACCTCGGCGCCAGGGGTGGGGATCTTCGCGGACCTGCGGAAAGGCAAGGTGCTGCCGCCTCCGGGAAAGACGGATGCCTGGGGTTTCATAGGATTCAGCCAGGACGGCAAGCGGCTGATGCTGGCGGGGGACCGGCTGACGGTGTTCGACCGGGGGCTGCGCGTCCGGATGCGGCTGAAGACGTCGCTGGATCCGGTCGCGCTGGCGAACGACCACGTCACGTCGGCGGTGACCGTCGGCACGTACCCCAAGTACCGCAAGCTGCGCATGCTCAATCTGCGTACCGGCCGCGCGAGCAGCACGGTGACCGTACGGCTGCCGCGCGGACAGTACATCGACGACCTCGACTTCGACCAGGCGGGGCATGTGATCGTCCGGTCGAGGACGAAGACCGGGGTGGCGATCTACCGGGTCTCGAAGGCGACCGGCAAGGTGACGCCGCTGCGGACGATCGCCCGGCCTGACGCGGTGCTGTGGGTGCTGCCGGGGGACAGCACGTACGAGGCGTGGACGATCAAGAAGGGCAGGACGCCTCAGAAATGAGGCTGCGATGGTGGCCGGATGCGGCGCCGCGCGGTGAGGAACGTCTCGGAGATGATGCCGGCCGTGTCGTCGGGGGAGCCGGTACGGCGGGCGGCGTACTGATGGACCGCCGGGTAATAGGCGTCATAGATCGCCTCGAAGCGATCTCGCTGGGTCACGAGGTCTCCTAGCCGAAGGGTGCCGGACACCTGGGTAAGTGTCCGGCGCACTCCGACGTGTTGCAGCGAGCTTCGAGCCGTCAGAAGGGCGTTACTCGCTGTAGTTCTTGCCGAGGGGCTTGCCGGGGATCGGCTTGGCGACGAGAGCGACGGGGATGAAGAAGCAGATCTGGCTGATCGCCATGGTCAGCGTCCAGAGCGCCTTGTCGTCGTAGTGGGCGGAGAGCTTGGCGAACAGCTCGTCGGGGACGCGCTCCCCGCACGGGTTCGGGGTGAGGACGGCCTCCACCAGCTCCAGCGCGACCCGCTCGGCGTCGGTGAAGTAGGGGGCGTCCCGCCATGACGCCACGGCGGTGATGCGCTCGTCCGTTTCGCCGGCCTTGCGGAGGTTACCGGTCTGCCGGACCGTGTGGTACGTGCTGCCGACGATCTGTCCGGCGCGGAGCTGCACCAGGCCGACGGTGGTCCGCGGAATCGCCCCGTTGTGGACGGCCTTGGTCATGGCTCCGGCTACTGTCCCCACCTCGGGGAGGAACCGGGCGGGATTGGGCAGACGCGACTGAAACTCGTCCTGCTCGGCGATCGCGGGTGTGGACATGGGAGGTCTTCCTCTCTTGCACGCTGGATGCTGTCTCGGAGTCCGACGTCCCTACCGTGGGAAATGTGAGGCGACGCGCTAACCTCACACTTCGGCGCGCTGTCTCGTCGAGGCGATGACGGCAGATGCGACGAAGGAAAGTCGGCGACACCATGAACACCCCTACCGAGCCGGGACACGCCCCGGCAGATCAGAGCCTGAGCGCGATCATGAGCGAGCGGCGCCATCTGATCAATCTGGCCTATCGCATGCTCGGCTCCCTGGCCGATGCCGAGGACGTCGTCCAGGAGACGTACACGCGCTGGTACGCCATGTCCGGGCAGCAGCAGGAGGCCATCGAATCGCCCGGCGCCTGGCTGACGAAGGTCGCCAGTCGCATCTGCCTCGACCTGCTCGGCTCGGCACGGGCCCGGCGGGAGCGCTACGTGGGCGAATGGATCCCCGAGCCGCTGCCCGAGCGTACGGACTGGATCAGCGTGCGGCCCGGCGCGGACCCGGCCGACCGGATCACCCTCGACGAGTCGGTCAACATGGCCTTCCTCGTCGTGCTCGAGTCGATGACCCCGGCCGAGCGCGTCGCGTTCATCCTGCATGACGTCTTCCGCTACTCCTTCCCCGAGGTGGCCGACATCGTCGGCCGTTCACCGGAAGCATGTCGCCAACTCGCCACCTCGGCTCGCCGGCGCATCCGCGCCTCGCAGGCTCCCGCTGCGCCCGCGGCCCAGCACGCCGGCATCGTCAGCAAGTTCAAGCAGGCGTGGGAGGCGAAGGACCTCCAGGCCCTCATGGCCCTCCTCGACCCCGACGCCACGGTGATCGCCGACGGTGGTGGCCTGGTCAGCGCCGTACTCCGCCCGATCGACGGCGGCGAGCGCATCGCCCGCTACGCCCTGGGTCTCTCCGGCAGGACACCCGACATGGCGCTTCTGGAGCGTACGGTCAACGGTCAGCCCGGCCTGGTGCTGCAGCAGAACGGCGTCACCGTGGCGGTGATCGCGTTCGAGGTCGTGGGCGACCGGATCAAGCACATGTGGGCGGTGCGCAACCCTGAGAAGCTCCGGCCGTGGACCGTGGACGCGCAGGGCGGCGAACTGTGAAATCACCCCTGTTCCTGCGTATCGCGATCATCCTGCAGACCCTGACTCTCTTCGCCGCGCCGATCACCGCCGGACTGCTGCTCACCGCGCCCAGTGGGCGGACGCTGCACAGTGCTTCGGCGTACAGCGTGTTCACCGTGACGCTGCTGCACCTGATCATCGTGATCCTGATGTGGCGGCCGGGCGGCGGCTCGCCCAGGCCCATCCTGTACGCGGCCGTGCTCTTCGGTCTCACGCTGGCGCAGATAGCGCTGGGCATCGCGCAGGTGAAGACCCTGCACGTCCCCTTGGGCGCGCTGCTGTTCGGGCTGAGCCTCGTTCAGCTCAGCCGGGTGGTGGCCGACCGCCGCACCTAAGGCATCCAGAAATTTGGGCATTTACGAGGTCCGGTTTAGTTGTTAAGAAGGTTTATTAACAAATAGATCGGCCTTGGGAGGCCCCGTGGCGCGCTCTCGGCTCATCCTCATCCTGCTGTCGGCCTGTGCATTACTGGTGAACGCCGGAGGCGTCGCCCTGGCCGTGGTCCCGGCCGCGCAGGCCGTACCGGCACCGACGTCGCTGACGGGATACAAGATCCAGTCCTCGGCGAAGGTGTCGGACTCCGGGGCCGTCATCTCCACGCCCGGTTATGCGGCCGGTGGCTGGTACGCGGTCGGTCCCCGCTCGACCGTGCTGGCCGGATTGCTGCAGGCCAACGTCTATCCGGACCCGTTCTACTCCACGAACATGCAGTCGATCCCGACGGCGGACTTCGACGTGCCGTGGTGGTACCGCTCGGACTTCACCCTGGGAAGCGAGTCGGGACTGCGGACGTTCCTCGACGTCAGCGGTGTGATCTCGAGCGCCGACGTGTGGGTCAACGGCACCCAGGTCGCCACCGCCGCCCAGGTGGCCGGGGCCTACACCAGGAACGAGCGGGACATCACCACCCTGGTGCACCCAGGCGTCAACTCCGTGGCCTTCCGCGTCAACCCGAACAACCCGAACAGCCACCTCACGATCGGCTGGATCGACTGGGTGCAGTTGCCGCGCGACGACAACATGGGCATCTTCCGCGACGTCGTGATCAGGCGCAGCGGCGACGTCTCGCTCCGCGACGCGCATGTGATCACGGACCTGGCGGTGCCCGCGCTCGACCGCGCCGACCTCACGATCAAGGCCGACGTACGCAACGGCACGGGCAGCGCGGTGACCGCCACGGTCAAGGGCACGATCGGCTCGCTCGCGTTCTCCCAGGACGTCACGCTGGCCGCGAACCAGACCAAGCGGATCACGTTCAACCAGACGCTGACCGGCCCGCAGGTGTGGTGGCCGCACACGATGGGCGCGCAGCCGCTCTACGACCTGAACCTCACGGCGACGGTCGGCGGCGTGGAGAGCGACACGCTGACCCAGCGCTTCGGTGTCCGCAAGGTGGAGTCGGGCAAGAACGCCAGTGGGCGCCGCTTCTACAAGATCAATGGCAGGCCGATCCTGATCAGGGGCGGTGGCTGGTCTCCCGACATCTTCCTCCGCAAGAACCTGGGCTACCTGGAGGACCGGATCCGCTACGTCAAGGACCTCGGTCTCAACACGATCCGCGTCGAAGGCCACCTGGACACCGACGAGCTCTACGACCTGGCCGACAGGTACGGCATCCTGACCATGCCCGGCTGGGAGTGCTGCGACAAGTGGGAGGGCTCGTTCAGCAGCTCCGACTATCCGATCGCCAAGGCGTCCATGCAGGCGGAGGCCACGCGGTTACGCAACCACCCCAGCGTGATCTCGTTCCTGATCGGTTCGGACAACCCGCCGACGGCGCAGAAGGAGACCAACTATCTCGACGCGCTCACGGCGGCCGAGTGGCAGCTCCCGATCGTGCCCGTCGCCTCCGACAAGTCCAGCCCGCAGCTGGGCAACTCGGGCCTGAAGATGCCCGGACCGTATGACTGGGTGCCGCCGAGCTACTGGTACAACAAGCGCGAAGGCGGGGCGTTCGGCTTCAACTCCGAGACCAGCGCGGGTCCCGACGTGCCGACGCTCGACTCGCTCAAGCGGATGATGACCTCCGCGCAGATCGACTCGCTCTGGAAGAGCCCGACCGCCACCCAGTATCACCGCTCGCCGTCGGACACCTTCGACGACCTGACGATCTATCACAACGCCCTCAGTGGCAGGTACGGCGTGCCGTCCGGGCTGGCGGACTACATGAAGAAGGCGCAGCTCGCCCAGTACGAGGCGGTGCGAGCGCAGTTCGAGGCCTATGGCCGTAACTTCACGGACTCGTCAAACCCGTCCACGGGCGTCATCTACTGGATGCTCAACAGCGGCTGGTCGTCGCTCCACTGGCAGCTCTTCGACTACTACCTGGACCAGGGCGGCTCCTACTGGGGCGCCCGCGAGGCCAACAAGCCGCTGCACGTGCAGTACTCGTACGACAACAAGTCCGTCGTCGTGGTCAACTCCGGCATCTCGCCCGCCTCGGGCCTGACCGTGAAGACCGACGTGTTCAACACGGACGGAGCGAGCAAGTACACCAACACGGCGACGGTCAGCGTCCCCGCCGACGGGGGCAGGGCCACCGCGGTCACCGTACCATCCATCAGCGGCCTTTCCACGACCTATCTGGTACGGCTGACGCTGCTCCGCGGCGGCCAGGAGATCGACCGCAACGTCTACTGGCTGTCCACCTCGGACGATGTGATCGACTGGGACAACAACGACTGGTACTACGTACCGACCTCCAGCTACGCCAACCTGAAGGGCCTCAACAACCTGGCCCAGGCCCCGATCACCGCCACCGCATCGGCGCCCTCCGCGGGCAGCGTCACCGTGACCGTCAAGAACACCGGCACCGGCGCGATCCCCGCCTTCATGCTGGACGCCCACGTGGTGGACGCGGCAGGCAAGCCGGTGCTGCCGATCCAGTGGTCGGACAACGCGATCAGTCTCTGGCCGGGGGAGTCCAAGACGCTCACGGCCACCTATCGGGCCTCCGACCTGACCGGTTCGGCGAGCGTACGGGTGTCCGGGTGGAACACGGCGACACTCACCGTCCCGACCGGGCCGCCCGACACCGAGAGCCCGACCGTGCCCGGCAACCTGCGCACCACCGGCAAGACCTCGTCCAGCGTCTCGCTGGCCTGGGACGCCGCCACCGACAACGTCGGCGTCACCGGCTACGACGTCTACAACGGCACTGCCCTCGCCACGACGGTCACCGGCACCACCGCCACGGTCTCCGGCCTGGCGGCGGGCACGCCGTACACGTTCACGGTCAGAGCGCGCGACGCCGCGGGCAACTCCTCCGGCCCGTCGAACGCCGTCACCGAGACCACCGGCAGCGGCCCCGCCGTCTACCAGGCGGAGGACGCGACGATCTCGCAGGGCGTGGTGGAGTCCAACCACGAGGGCTACACCGGCACGGGGTTCGTGAACTACGACAACGTGACGGGCAGCTACGTCGAATGGACGGTGAACGCCGCCGCGGCCGGCCCGGCCACCCTGGAGGTCCGCTTCGCCAACGGCACCACGACGAACCGGCCGATGACCATCGCGGTGAACGGCACCACGGTCACCCGCGACTTCACCGGCACCGGCGCCTGGACCACCTGGCAGACGGTCACCGTGACCGCCGACCTCCTCCAGGGGGTGAACAAGATCCGAGCCACGGCCACCACGTCGAACGGAGGCCCCAACGTCGATCGGCTCGCGGTGAGCTGACCGGGCCTGTCCCTACCGCTTCTGAGCCCCCAGGCTGGGGGCTCAGAAGCGGGCGAACGTGGCGGTGCGGATGCCGCGCCGCAGAAGGGCGGGAAGGCAGAGGATCGTGCCGAGCGCGCCGATCCAGACCGTGACCTCCAATCCGGCGAGCGCGGTGGCGACAGAGGCGAGGAGGGCTCCGAGCGCGACCGCGCCCCACAGCTGGAACCGCTGCACGGCGGAGACCCGTCCGAGGAGTTCGGGAGGGGTCTGCGTCTGGCGCAGGGTTATCGAGGTCGGGCTGAACGCGCCCTCGCCCACGCAGTGCACGATGCTGCCGACGACCAGGCCGATCGCCCCCAGCCCTGTGTACGTGCCCAGCACGGGCATGGCCACGATGCCCAGCACCGACACGGTGGCGGCGAGCATGAGTGCGCGCGGACTGCCGAGGCGCCTGATGAGCACGGCGGAGGCCAGGTTGCCGACCGGGTAGCCGGCCGCGGCGGCGCCCACCACGATCCCGATCCACTGCGGGGACAGCCCCAGCACGTTGCGGCAGTACAGGACCAGGCTGGTCTCGACCATGGAGAGGAACAGGACGTAAACGGTGCCGCAGGTCAGGACCGGCTCCAGGACCGGGTGCCCGAGCGCGAACCTGAGCCCGGCCGCGACGTCCCGCCGTACCCAGCCCCGCTCCCGCACGGTGACAGCGGGCGGCGCCTCCCGGTGCCGGATCAGGACGAGCGTCACGACCGAGGCGGCGAAGCTCAGCGTGTTGGCGAGGAGCGCGCCGGCCACGCCGAGCAGCCCGATGACCGGACCCGCGGCCATCGGACCGACGGCCTTCGCGGTCGACTCCGACAGCGCCAGGCGGGTGTTGCCGGTGTGCAGTTCGCCCGGGTCGGGGAAGAGCCCGGGCAGATACGAGGTGTACGCGACCTGGAAGAACACCACCGCGCAACCGCTCAGCAGAACCAGCGCGAACAGCAGGGGGAAGCTGAGAACGCCGGTGGCCGCCGAGACCCAGATCGCGCCGAACGCGACCACCTGCACGCCGTCACAGACGAGCATGACGGTACGGCGCGGCAGCCGGTCCACGATGGCGCCCGCCGGCAGGCCGAGCGGCAGGAAGGGCAGGAACAGGGCGAACGGCAGCAGCGCCGCCTGGGCCGGTGTCGCCCCCAGCACTGTCACCGCGAGCAGGGGCAGCGCCAGCGTCATGAACTGGTCTCCGAACAGCGACAGGGACTGCCCGGCCCACAGCAGCCCGAAGTCACGGCGTGCCCGGGTACGCCCGGCGCCTTCCACCACGGACGTCATGCCTGCCGCCAGAAGTCACGCAGGAGCGAGTGGACGGTCTCTGCCTCCTCGACATGGCCGAAGGAGCCGCTCCGCTCCAGCATGTGGAACCGGGCCTGGGGCGCGAAACGCCGGAAGTCGCGCTGCAGCGCCGGGTGCAGCGCCCGGTCGTACCGGCCGGCCAGCACCATCAGGGGAACGCCGATCTCCTTGAGCCGGGGACGGAAGTCCGGGATCCTGGCCACCTCACCCCCGATCACGAAATCGACGTCGTCGCCGCAGAAGATCGGGTACAGCTCCTGGTTCCTGGCGCCGGGTTCGTCGGCCAGCAGGGCGGCGTTGGCGGGATGGTAGAACCGGACCAGCGCCGCCGCCTTGGCGAACTCCTGCCTGAGCGGCTCGTCGGTGGAGCGCAGCCCGTCCAGCCGCAGTGCCTGGATCCGCTCCCACACCTCTGGGAGCTGGGTGGCCAGCTCGCGGTTGATGTTGGCGTGGTTGAGCTGCCACATCTCGGGGCTGTGCAGGGTGTTGGCCAGGGTGACGGTACGCGCCATGGCGGGATGGTCCAGGGCGATCGCCTGCGCGATCAGGCCGCCGTACGAGAAGCCGTACAGGTGTGCGGGGCCCAGCCGCTCGAGCAGCGCGACCACGTCGGCGACGTCGTCGGCGAAGGTGATCTCGGCGAGGTCCTGGGGGCGGCCGGAGCGGCCGCGGCCGTACAGATCCAGGTAGATCACCCGGTGGTCCGCCGCCAGGGCGTCGAAGTGCGGGTGGAAGATCACATGAGAGCCCGCGGGGCCCAGCCCGGCGAGCAGCAGGACGGCGTCGCCCTCTCCGTGCTGCTCCACCCAGATGCGGCGGCCACGGATCTCGTACGCCTGGCCGGGGGGATGTTCAATCATGGCGTTCATCTTGGTGAAGCCGGGGGCCGGACCGACGGCGGATATCGGACCTCTCACTGGGCCCGGTTCAGATAATCCGCAACGAAACTAGAATGTGGTCATGACCTCAATGGCGCCATCCCGCGCGGAGCCCGACCTGTCGTTCCTGCTCGACCACACCAGCCACGTGCTGCGTACGCAGATGGCGGCGGCGCTCGACGAGATCGGGCTGACCGCCCGCATGCACTGCGTGCTGGTCCACGCGATCGAGGAGGAGCGCACGCAGATCCAGCTCGCGGAGATCGGCGACATGGACAAGACCACGATGGTGGTCACGGTGGACGCCCTGGAGAAGGCCGGGCTGGCCGAGCGCCGCCCGTCAAGCACCGACCGGCGGGCGAGGATCATCGCGGTCACGGAGAAGGGCAGGGAGGTGGCCGAGCGCAGCCAGCGGATCGTGGACGGCGTTCACCGTAGGGCACTCGACGCGCTGCCGGAGGACGAGCGCGAGGTGCTGCTCCGTGCCATGAACCGGCTGGTCGAAGGGCACCTGGCCACCCCGATGGAGACGCCGCGACCGGCCCGGCGGGCCCGACAATAGGTCCGCTAGGGATCGTCTACAACAAAACTATCTGCTACGGTTTCTCCTGTTGCGACTGAACAGGAGAGACCATGTCGTATTCCAAACTCCGCGCCCTCATCGTGCTGTCCGCCGCGATGCTGATGGCGGTCCTCGACGGCAGCATCGTGACCGTGGCCATGCCCGCGATGCAGCGGGACCTGGGCTTCACCCCTGCCGGGCTGAGCTGGACCGTCAACGCGTACCTGATCGGGTTCGGCGGACTGCTGCTGCTGGCCGGCCGGTTGGGCGACCTCGTCGGCCGCAAGAAGATGTTCCTGGCCGGCAACGCGGTCTTCACCGCCGCCTCCCTGCTCGCCGGGGCGGCCACCGGTCCCGGCCTGCTGATCGCCGCACGTTTCCTGCAGGGGCTGGGCAGTGGGATGGCCTCGGCGGTGGTGCTGGGCATCCTGGTGACGCTGTTCACCGAGCCAGGTGAGCGGGCCAGGGCCATCGGCGTCTTCAGCTTCACCGGCGCGGCCGGGGCCTCGATCGGCCAGGTGCTGGGCGGGGTGCTCACCGACGCGCTCAGCTGGCACTGGATCTTCTTCATCAACGTGCCGATCGGGATCGCCACCGTCGCGCTGGCGATCAAGGCCATCCCCGCCGACGAGGGAGCCGGCCTGGCCGCGGGCGCCGACGTGCTCGGCGCTCTTCTGGTGACCGCGGGGCTGATGCTGGGGATCTACACGGTCGTCAAGATCGAGGAGTACGGCTGGCTGGCGGCTCACACGCTGGGCCTCGGCGCCGTGTCGATCGTCCTGCTGGCCGCGTTCCTCGTCCGCCAGGCGACGGCGCGCACCCCGCTGATGCCGCTGCGCATCCTCCGCTCGCGCAACGTCTCGGGCGCCAACCTGGTGCAGATGCTGACTCTGTCGGCCATGTTCGCCTTCCAGATCATCGTCGCCCTCTACATGCAGAAGGTCCTCGGCTACGGCGCACTCGCCACGGGGCTGGCGATGCTGCCCGCGGCGGTGGCCATCGGCGGGGTGTCGCTGTTCGTCTCCGCGCGGCTCAACACCCGCTTCGGCGCGCGCGCCGTCCTGGTGGCGGGTCTGGTGCTGCTGCTGGGCGCGATGGGCTGGCTCACCAGGGTGCCGGTGCAGGCTTCGTACGCGATCGACCTGCTCCCGGTGATGCTGCTCATCGCGGGCGGCGGGCTGGTGCTCCCCGCGCTGACCACACTGGGCATGTCCGGCGCCAAGGCCGACGACGCGGGCCTCGCGTCCGGGCTGTTCAACACCACGCAGCAGGTCGGCATGGCGCTCGGCGTCGCCGTCCTGTCCACGCTCGCCGCCTCGCGCACCGGCGAACTGCTGGCCTCGGGGGCCTCCGAGGCGGTGGCGCTGACGGGCGGGTACCGGCTGGCCTTCACCGTCTCCGCCGGGCTCCTCGTGGCCGCCTTGGTCGTCAGCCTCGCCGTACTGCGCCGCCCGGCTCCCGCTCCGGAGCCCGAGCAGGTCCCGCTCGCCACCCTCTGACTCGACAGGAGAGAACATGAACGAGAACCAGTCGGGTCCCGCCCCCCGGTCGCTCACCGAGGAGGAGCTGGTGAAGCTTCTCGGAGAGCAGCAGTTCGGCGTGCTGGCGACGGTGAAGCGCAGCGGTCACCCCGCCATGTCCAACGTCCTCTACCGGTGGGACCCCGCAGAACGGATCATCCGGATCTCGACGACGGCCGACCGGCTCAAGGCCCGGCAGGTGCGCAACGACCCGCGCGTCGCCCTCCATGTGAGCGGCCCGGACGTGTGGTCCTTCGCCGTCGCCGAGGGTGCGGCCGCGGTGTCGGACAGCGCGGCGGAACTGCTGGCCTTCGCCGGCGATCAGGCCGATCCCGCCGCCTTCCTGGAGCAGCAGGCGCGCGAGAACCGCGTCGTGATCAGGATCAAGGTCTCCCGCCTGTACGGCACGGCCCTGGACATCCCCTGACCATGTGCGTCAGGCGGGGGCCGGGAAACCGTTGGAGAATTGTCGGTGCCCGGTGATAGAAAGCAGGTTCGATACGGACCAGCTCGCGGCCGGGGAGGGCCTGACTGTGACCACCAGCCATTCGGAGTTCTCCGTCTCCGGGCCACGCTACAACCGGCGTGGCCCGGTGCGCTGGCTCTGGTCCCATCTGCGCCGCCACCCACTCCACCTCATCGGATTCCTCGGTGGGTCGCTGGTCATGGTGGTGCTCAACGCCATGGTGCCGCAGTTCACCGGTGACGCCTTCGACGCCGTGCTGGGCAAGCGGGGGGAGCCGCTCGACGCGCTCGGCCTGATCGCCCTGGCGTTGCTGGCGATCGTGCTGGCCCGCGGGCTGTTCGATCTCGTCGCCCGGCTGTCGAGCGAGGTCCTGGCCAAGCGGCTGGAGCGGGACGCGCGTGACGAGCTGTACGTGAGCCTGCTCGGCAAGAGCCAGACCTTCCACAACCGGCAGCGGGTCGGCGACCTGATGGCCAGGGCCGCCAACGACATCCGGCAGCTCTCCATCATGATCACGCCCGGTGCCGATCTGATCGTCGACTCGGGGCTCACCGGGCTGGTGCCCATCTTCTTCATCGGGGCGATCGACCTGCGGCTGCTGCTGGCGCCCGGGGTGTTCGCGGTCGTGTTCGCGATCGCGCTCTGGCGTTACATGAAGCAGCTCAACCCGGTGGCGACGCGCATGCGGGAGCAGTTCGGCGACCTCAACGCGGGGCTCAACCAGGCCGTGCGGGGCATCGAGGTGATCAAGGTGACCGCGCAGGAGGGTCAGGAGCGGCGCCGGTTCCGGGCCGACGCGCGGCGCTACCGCGACTCGTTCGTCAAGAACGGGCTGGTGCAGGCGCGCTACCTGCCCACCCTGCTGTTCTCCTTCGCCATGGCGGGGGCGTTGTGGCACGCCCTCTATCTCCAGAGCACCGGGGCGATCACCATCGGGGAGCTGGTGGCGTTCATGGGGCTCATGGGCATGCTCGGGTTCCCGACGCAGATGTCGATCTTCACGTTCTCGCTGATGCAGATCGGCATCGTCTCCGCGCGGAGGATCCTCGGCATCATGACCGCGGAGAGCGAGATCGAGCAGCGGGCGGACGGGCACGCCGCGCCGATCAGCGGGGAGATCGTCTTCGACGACGTCACGTTCGCGTACGAGGACGACGCGGGTGCGGCGGTACGCGGTGTGACGTTCACCGTGCGGCCCGGGGAGACGGTGGCGATCGTCGGCGAGACCGGGTCGGGCAAGAGCACGCTGACCAAGCTCGTGCCGCGGATCTACGACGTCACGTCCGGGCGGATCCTCGTCGACGGGGTCGACGTGCGCGACTGGGACCTCGACTCGCTGCGGTCGCAGATCTCCACCATCGAGCAGGACATCGTGCTGTTCTCGCGGTCCGTGGCCGAGAACATCGCCTTCAGCCTGGGGCAGCGCGCCGACCACGAGGCCGTGGTGCGGGCGGCGGAGGACGCTCAGGCCGCCGAGTTCATCGCCGAGCTGGACGACGGCTACGACACCGTGATCGGGGAGCGCGGGGTCACGCTCTCCGGCGGGCAGCGGCAGCGGCTGGCCATCGCGCGCGCCCTGCTGACCGATCCGGCGATCCTCGTGCTCGACGACTCGACCAGCGCCATCGACTCCGCGACCGAAGACCTGATCCAGCAGGCGATCGGGCGCATCCTCGAAGGGCGTACGACCTTGCTGATCACCCACCGCCTGTCCCAGATCCGGTGGGCGGACAAGGTGCTGCTGCTGCGGCGGGGCGAGGTCGTCGACTTCGGCACCCACGACGAGCTGATCACCCGCAGCCGCCTCTACCGCCGGATCTTCGCGCACTACGACGAGGTGGAGACGGACGGAGAGGGCGCCGAGCTCGGGGTCCTGGCAGGGGAGCAGGGAGGGGTGCGCTGATGGGCTTCATCATGGACGGCCTTGACGCCGAGGACTACGACCGCACATACAGCGACCGTGACCTGCTGCGCCGGATCATGTCGTACTTCCGGCCGAAGCTGGGGACGATGCTGTTGGTCGCCACCATGATCGTGCTGGTGTCCGCGAGCCAGGCGGCGATACCCGCGCTGGGCAGCCTGGCCGTCGACGCGCTCGCCGACGGGACGATCGGCCAGGTGGGCTGGCTGCTCACGGTGGGGACCCTGGTCGCCGGGGCGTTCTCGTGGGTGTTCAACTTCGTCCGGCAGAAGTACAGCGCGCGGGTCACCGGTGACGTGGTGCTGCGGCTGCGCGAGGACGCGTTCGACGCGGTGCTGGAGCGCGACCTGTCGTTCTACGACGAGACGCCGTCCGGCAAGATCGTCAGCCGGGTGACGTCCGACACCGACGACTTCGCCAGTGTGTCCACGCTGACCATGGACCTGATCAGCCAGACGCTGATGGTGGGGTTCGTCACGGTCCTGCTGTTCGTCCGCAGTGCCGAGCTGGCCCTGCTGACGCTGCTGGTGGTGCCGGTCGTGGTGGGCCTCGCGCTGCTCTTCCGGCGCCTGGCCAGGATCGGCACCCGCAGGGCGCAGCGCTCGCTGAGCCGGGTCAACGCCAACCTCCAGGAGACCATGGGCGGCATCGCGGTGGCGAAGAACTTCCGCCAGGAGCAGCAGGTCTACGACGAGTTCGGGCCCATCAACCGGCAGAGCTACCAGGTGACGCTCAGGCAGGGGTTCGTCTTCTCCACCATCTTCCCCGTGCTCTTCCTCGTGGCCGGGCTCGCGACGGTGGCCCTCGTCCAGCTGGGCGGCACGGCGGTGCTGGAGGGTGGCCTGTCCGCCGGCGACTGGTACCTGTTCCTGCAAGGGGTGTCGCTCTTCTGGTTCCCGCTGACCTCCATTGCCGCGTTCTGGTCCCAGTTCCAGCAGGGCCTGTCCGCCTCCGAGCGGGTCTTCGCGCTGATCGACGCCCCGCCGCGCGTGGTGCAGACCGCGGCGGAGCCTCCGGGGCGGCTGGCGGGCCGCATCGAGTTCCAGGGCGTCACCTTCGGCTACGACCCCGACCACCCGGTGCTGCGCGCCTTCGACCTGCACATCGAGGCGGGGGAGACCGTGGCGCTCGTCGGCCACACCGGTGCCGGCAAGTCGACGCTCAGCAAGCTGATCACCCGGTTCTACGAGTTCCAGGAAGGCCGGCTGCTGATCGACGGGCGTGACATCCGCACCCTGGAGCTGGGCGCCTACCGCAGCCAGATCGGCGCGGTGCCGCAGGCGCCGTTCCTGTTCAGCGGCACGGTGGCCGACAACATCCGCTACCCGAGGCCGGCCGCGAGTGACGACGAGGTGCGGGCGGCCGCGGCGGCGGTCGGCGGCGGCGACTGGATCGACGCCCTGCCGAACGGCCTGCAGACGGATGTGGGCGAGCACGGGCGTGCCCTGTCGATGGGGCAGCGGCAGCTCGTCGCGCTGGCGCGGCTGCTGATCCAGGATCCGGCGATCGTGGTGCTGGACGAGGCCACGGCCAGCGTCGACCCGCTGACCGAGGCCCAGATCCAGGAGGGGCTGGACCTGGTGCTGGCGGGGCGGACGTCCATCGTCATCGCGCACCGGCTCTCCACGATCGAGCACGTCGATCGCATCATCGTGCTGGATCACGGGCGGATCGTGGAGGAGGGCGACCACGCGAGCCTGCTGGCGCGCGGCGGCCGCTACTGCGAGGTCTACAACACCTACTTCCGGCACCAGTCGCCCCACTACCGGGCCGGCACCGGCTTCGTGTCTGTCGCGGACGGCGGCTGATCGGCGCCCCCGCCTCGGGAGGCGGGGGGCCGATGTGGCACGTCGTCGGGATCGCGGCCGGGATTTACAACGATGCAACAAGTTCTCCGCCGCTGTTTACAACGTTGGATACAACGATGTAGAACGAGGCATCACCACATGGGCAGCAGGAGTGTGATGGAGATGTCCTTGGATGGCCTCACCCGGCGGCGCGCGCTCGGTCTCGGTCTCGGCGCACTGGTCCTCACCGGATGCGGCGGGGGCGGCGGGCCGCGGCAGGCGGCGCAGCAGCAGACGGGCGCGCAGGCGACGGCCGCCCCCACGAGCTACACGGGCCCCGCCGTCTCCCTGGCGTTCTGGAACGGCTTCACCGGCGGCGACGGCCCGTTCATGAAGCGGCTGGTGGAGCAGTTCAACAGCGAGCACCCGAACATCAAAGTCGCCATGAACGTCTACCAGTGGTCGGACTACTACACCAAGGTCCCGGCCGCCGTCACCGCAGGTCAGGGCCCGGACATCGGCATCATGCACGTCGACAGCGTGGCCACCAACGCCGCCCGCCAGGTGGTCCTGCCCCTCGACGACGTGGCGAAGGCGCTCAGCCTCACCGAGGCCGACTTCTCGCCCCCGGTCTGGCAGGCCGGGGTGTACAAGGGCGCGCGTTACTCCATCCCGCTCGACGTGCACCCGCTCGGCATGTTCTACAACAAGACGGTCATGGAGCGGGCCGGGCTCGATCCGGACAACCCGCCCAAGAACGGCGAGGAGTACCTGGCTGCTCTCGAGAAGCTCAAAAGGGCCGGCATCCAGGGGCACTGGGCGACGCCGTTCCCGTTCACCGGGAGCATGCAGTTCGGCACCCTGCTCCACCAGAACGGCGGCCGGCTGTTCGCCGACGACGCGAGCGTGTCGCGCTTCGCCGAGGAGCCCGGCGTGCAGGCGCTGACCTGGCTCGTCGACCTGGTCGACAAGGGCTACAGCCCCAAGAACGTGGGCCAGGACGCCGACTTCATCGCCCTGCAGAACGGCAAGGCCGCCTTCAACTGGAACGGCATCTGGTCCATCAACACGCTGCGCGAGGTCAAGGGCCTGGAGTGGGGCGTGGCGCCGCTGCCCCAGATCGGCACGCAGCCCTCCGCCTGGGCGGGCTCGCACCAGTTCGTCGTCTTCCGGCAGCGCAAGCCCGACCAGAACAAGCTGGCCGCGGCCAAGGTGTTCATCAACTGGATCAGCGGCCACTCGATCGAGTGGGCCAAGGCGGGGCAGGTCCCGGCGCGCAGGTCCATCCGCGAGAGCGCGGAGTTCAAGGCGCTGAAGGAGCAGGCGGCCATCGGCTCCCAGATCGACTACCTGTACTTCCTGCCGTCGGTGGCGGGGATCGGTGACGCCTCGGCGGTGGTGGACCAGGCGGTCAACGCGGCCATCCTGCTGAAGAAGAGCCCGAAGGACGCGCTCACCGAGGCGGCGGCCAAGGCGGACAAGATCCTCGAGCAGAACCGGAAGAAGTACGGCGCCTGATGGCCACGCTCACCGTCACCACGGCGAGGAAAGCCGGATCCGGAGCGCTCACCTGGTCAGGGCGGGCCACACCTTACCTCTTCATGGCCCCGTACCTCGTGCTCTTCGGCGTCTTCGTGCTGGCCCCGGCCGTCTTCGGGATCTGGGTGAGCCTCCACGACTGGGACTACATGCTCGAAGGCAAGCCCTTCGTCGGTCTGGAGAACTACTCCGCGCTGTTCGACCCCGCCTCGGCCGTCTATGACGACTTCTGGATGTCGATGCGGGCCACCGGGATCTTCACGCTGTTCAGCGTGCCGTTCCTGGTGGTGCTGCCGCTCGGGGTGGCGCTGCTGCTCAACCGCCGGTTCCGGGGGCGGACGTTCTTCCGTGGGCTGTTCTTCGCCCCGTACGTGCTGGGGGTGGCGGTCGTCTGCCTGATGTGGCGGCTGCTGCTCGACCCGAACCTCGGCCTCGTCGACTGGCTGCTCGGCACCGACATCGCGTGGACGACCTCGCTGCCCTGGGCGTGGGTGGCCCTCGTGGGGGTCACCGTGTGGTGGACGCTGGGGTTCAACGGGGTGATCTACCTGGCGGGCATGCAGGACATCCCGCGCGAACTGTACGACGCCGCCAAGGTGGACGGGGCCGGGCGGTGGGCCGAGTTCCGGCACGTGACGCTGCCCGGACTGCGGCCCGTGGCGCTGTTCGTGGTGACGACGACGATTCTGGCCTCGGCGAACATGTTCGGGCAGTCGTACCTGCTGACCAAGGGCGCGCCCGGCGGTGAGACCAGGACCGCGATCGTCTACATGCTCGACATGGGGCTCAACCAGTACAAGATGGGCAGCGCCTCCGCGATGAGCTACGTGCTCACGCTGGCCCTGATCGTGATCAGCCTGCTCAACTTCCGGCTCTTCAGGGGGCGGTCGTGAGGCGGTACACGGCCCTCGTCGCGCTGGCCGTGGTCTTCGTGGCGCCGCTGCTGTGGGCGCTCGGCACCTCGTTCAAGAGCAAGAGCGAGGCGACGCGGGTGCCGCCCACGCCGTGGCCCGCCGAGCCGGCCGCCGACGCCTACGGCAGGCTCTTCGAGGGCACCACGCAGACGCCGGTGCTGCGCTGGTTCCTCAACAGCCTGATCGCGGCCACCGGGCACATGCTGCTCGTCCTGGCCGTCTCGTCGCTGGCCGCGTACGCGCTGGCCAGGCTGGAGTTCCGGGGCAAGAGGCTGATGTTCGGCGTCATCGTGGGGACGCTGCTGGTGCCCGGGTTCGTCTTCCTCATCCCGCAGTTCCTGATCATCGACCAGCTGGGCTGGCTGGACAGCCTGACCGCGCTGATCGTGCCGGGAGCGGCGGGCGCGTTCGGGGTGTTCTTCCTGCGGCAGTTCTTCCTCGGGCTGCCGCGCGAGCTGGACGAGGCGGCGCTCATGGAGGGCGCCAACCACTGGCACATCTTCCTGCGGATCACGTTGCCGCTGTCGAAGCCCGCGCTGGCGACGCTGGCGGTGCTCAGCTTCATGAGCAACTGGAACGACTTCATCTGGCCGGTCTTCGTGATCTTCAGTCCTGACTACTTCACTCTGCCGCCTGGGCTGTCCATCCTGCAGGGCGCGTACACGATCGACTATCCGGTGATCATGGCGGGCGCCGTGCTGGCGAGCGTTCCGGTGCTGATCCTGTTCGCGCTGACCCAGCGGTACGTCATCGAAGGCATCTCTCGTAGTGGCTTGAAAGGCTGATATATGCGGATCGCAGCGGTCGTTTCGCTGGTCATGTCGTTACTCTCACCCACGCCCTCCTTTGCTGGGCAGTCGTACGACAATCCCGTCTCGGCGGGGTTCGCCGACACCTTCGCCGATCCGGCCGTGATCCGCGGCCTCGACGGCTACTGGTACTCGTACGGCACCTCCGACCCGCTACGCGAGGGCGAGGGCAAGCACCACCGGCTGCCGATCGCCCGCTCCACCGACCTGGTCTCCTGGACGTACGTGGGCGACGCGTTCGGCGAGGACAACCTGCCCCCGTACGCCGCCCCCGGCAGCCTGCTCTGGGCGCCCGACGTCCGCTACCTCGACGGCCGGTACGTCATGTACTTCACGGTCACCAACACCACCAGCACCCCGCACGAGTGGGACTACTCGATCGGCGCGGCCACCGCTCCGACGCCGACCGGCCCGTGGACCCACCTCCCGGCTCCGGTGGTCGCGCCGCGGCCGTCCGGGGACTCGTACTGGAACACGATCGATCCGGCGCAGTTCACGGACGTGGACGGCCGGAAGTACCTCTACTTCGGCGGATTTTTCGGGGGATTGTGGGTCACTGAGCTGACCCCCGACGGCCTCCACACCGTGGGGCAGCCGACGCAGGTGGCCATCGACAACAAGTTCGAGGGCTCGTACGTGGTGCGCCGCGACGGCTACTACTACCTGCTCGCCTCGTCCGCGAACTGCTGCGCCGGCCCCACCACCGGCTACTCCGTCCTGGCCGGTCGTGCCACCAGCCCGCGCGGCCCGTTCGTCGACCGCGAAGGGCAGCCGCTGCTCGCGTCCCGTGCGGGCGGCACCCCCGTCCTCGACCAGAACGGCAACCGCTGGATCGGGACCGGCCACCACGCCCAGCTCACCGACCTCTCCGGCCAGGACTGGATGGTGTACCACGCGATCGACCGGGCCGACCCGTTCCTGGACCAGCCGTACGGGATCAACGAGCGGCCGATGCTGCTCGACCGGCTGGACTGGATCGACGGTTGGCCTGCGGTGCGGGCGGGCGCCGGGCCCTCGGAGCGGTCCGAGGAGACGCCGGTCACGCGCGGGTTCGTGAGCCTGACCGATGATCTGTCGGGGTGGCGGGGTGCGGGCTGGGCCATACAGGATGGCTATGTCCGGCACACCGACAAGGGCGCGCTGACGGCGCGGCAGGCGGTCGGCGGGGACGTCCGCGCGGAAACGGACCTCCGCCTGGCCGGGCAGCCGGCTGGAGAGCCGGCCGGGCAACCGGCCGGGCAGCCGGTTGGAGAGCCGGCCGGGCAACCGGCCGGGCAGTCGGCCGGGTTGCGGATCGGCGGCGCGACCGTGACGGTGTCCGGCAGCGGCCTCACCGTCACGGCGGGAAGCGCGCGCCGTACGGTCGCCCTGCCGGGCGGGGCCACCACGTGGCGCAACCTGGCTGTCACGGTCAAGGGGCGGACGATCACGGCCGAGGTCTCGTCGAGCCGCCTCGGCGATCCCCAGGCCACGGTCCGGCTCGACTCGCCGGTTGCGCTGTCAGGCACGTTCGCACTGGTAGCCGACGGTGTGGCCGACTTCGACAACGTCAGCGTGGCCAAGCTCGCCAAGCCCGTCACCCGTCCGGCGCCGGTGCCCCGTACCGGCAAGCTGGTCGACGCCGACGAGTTCGACGGCACGGACTCCGCCTGGCAGTGGGTCCGCCAGGACCCGGACGCCCGCGTGGACGGCGGCGTGCTGCGCTGGCCGGTCCAGGGCTCCGACCTGGTGGGCACCGCCAACACCGCGAGCGTCCTGCTCCGCGACGCGCCGGAGGGCGACTACATCGCCGAGACCAAGGTGACGCTCGACCTCGGCGAGGACACCGTACGCAACTACCAGCAGGCCGGTCTGGTCGCCTACGTCTCCGACGACGACTTCGCCCGCCTCTCCCAGGTGGCCATCTGGAACACCCGCCAGGTGGAGTACGGCCGGGAGCTCTCGTTCGCCGGCCGCCTCTCCTACGGCGGCAACATCGTCGGCCCGCCGGCCAGGACGACCTGGCTCAGGCTGGCGCATCACGTGGATCCGGTGAGCGGGGAGCACGAGTTCCGCGCCGGCTCGAGCCGCGACGGCAGGACGTGGACGTGGGGCGGCGTGTGGACGTTCCCGAAGGACACCGCGCCGCGCATCGGCCTCGTCGCACACGGCGGGGCGCAGCCGGCGGTCAACGCCGAGTTCGACTACGTACGCATCTACCGCTCGCCGGCGCAGCATCGGTGAACGGCTGACAGCCCGCCGGATCATGCGCGGAAGCGCTGGGGCGGCTCACGCGGTCGCCCCAGCGCTCCTGTCTCGGCATTGCACTGCATGGCTTCCTCTTCGGATAGGAGGCTGCGTGCTGATGCTTCGTGAAACCCTGAAGCGCCTGGAGGCGGTCATCGGAAGGACGAGCCGATGAGCGAGACGATCACCTACGTCATCACCTACGAACACGGGCGCTGGGTGTCGCGGTGCCCTACCGGGGAGACGGAGGGCGTCGGCGTGGCCGGCTCCTTGTCGCAGATGGAGCGCGATTTGGCGCAGATCCACGCCTTGGCCTGGCCGGAGGACACCCCCGGCGTAGAGCTGGTCTTCGAGCCACCGGGCTGAGCCGGACACCGCACGTGTCATGGGCCTGTCCAAGCAGCGCGTCCACCAGTTGAAGGCCAGCGCCTGACGGGTGCGGTGTCCTGGCCTCGGGAGATCAGGCGCCGCTGAGCGATCTCAGGGTCTCCGCCCGGCGTACGCGTTCGGCCAGGTCGCGGTCGAGCGCCGGGACCGTACGGGCCGGGCACGGTTCGTCGCGCAGCTCGGCGGCGCGGATCCGGTCGAGGCGGAAGCCGCGGCCGGCGCGGCGGCTGCGACACCACCCGATCAGGTACCACGATCCCGAGGCCGCCAGCAGCCCGCCCGGCTCGACCTCCCGTTCGCTCTCCCTGCCGCCGGCGTCGGCGTAGCGGATCCACACCACGCGCTGCCGTGCCACCGCCTGCTCGACGGTCGCGAGCACGTCCGGCGCCGTGCGTGCGGGCAGCACGTGGATGCGTTCGGTCAGCGCGCGTACCTCCTCGGCGGCGGACGAGCCGAGCGCGGCGGCCAGCTTGCGCATCGCGGCCGGGCCCGCGGCCGAGAACGGGGTCCCGTCCTCGGCCCCGGCCAGCGCCGCGGCGACCGCCAGCGCCTCCGCCGCGGTGAGGTTGATCGGCGGCAGGGCGTGGTCGCGGTCGACGAACCAGCCTCCGCCCTGCCCCGGCTGCACCCGCACCGGCACCCCGGCCTCCATGAGCGCCTGCAGGTCACGCTGAACGGTTCGCCGTGACACGGCGAACCTGGCGGCCAGCCAGCCGACGGTACGCGGCCGGGGCGCGATCGCGCGCAACTCGTCGACCAGGGCGTACAAGCGCTCGGTACGGTTCACGACACCTCTCGAATCAGGCCAGGCACCGGCGGACGAACTCTTCCTGCGCCGCCAGCTCCTGCCGGGCCAGCGCTGTGGGATGCAGCGTGAACCCGTGCCACCCCTCGGCCGCCACCACCAGCTCGGCGGCGTTCCCGGCGGCCCACCAGCGAGCCGCCATGAACAGCGAGTCGTCGAGCACCGGATCGGCGGTGCCGACAGCGAACCGGGCGGGCGGCATGGCGCTCAGATCAGCATAAAGAGGGGAAATATCAGGATCGAACCGTTCGGTCGGGCCCAGTCCCGGCAGCAACTTGTCCCGGAACCACTCCAGGATCGGCGTGTTGATCAGCCGGTTGCGGTCGCCCGCGTGGCGGCTGCTGGGCGTGCCGAAGGCGAGATCGTACCAACCGAAGGAGAGCTGCGCGCCCAGGAAAGCCTCCGCGGGTGACACGCCGTGCCGGTCACGCAGCCGCAGCAGCGTGCTCACCGACAGCCGCGCCCCCGCCGACTCCCCGCCGATGAGCAGCCGCCCGGAGCCGAACTCGGCGGCGGCGTGCTCCATCAGCCAGAGCGCGGCCTGCTCGGCGTCGTCGTTCCCGGCGGGGTAGGGGTGTTCGGGCGCGAGCCGGTACTCGACGCTGACCACGGCGACGTGACAGTTGACCGCCAGGTCGCGCAGGCGCCGATCCTGCCCGTCGGCGGACCCGATCACGCCCCCGCCGCCGTGGAGATGCAGGAACACGCCGTCCGGCCGCCTGTCGCCGGGCGGCAGGACGACTCGCAGCGGCAGGCGGCTGCCGTCCGGGGTGGTCACGGTCCGCCAGCTCGCCTCGCTCACGTGGCCGAGCGGCGGGAACCCGAAACCGCCGGCGCGCTGCGCGGCCCTGGTAGCCTGCGGATCGTCCGCCACGTGCAGCGGAACCTGGCTGTCCAGCAACTTCTCCAGCCGGTCGTTGGTGTCGCGGGTCTCGGCGAGCTCGGCCGGTTCCTGGCCGATGAGCAGCGTGATCGGTGTGTTCATGGGCCTCAGGATGGTGACCCGCCGCGACACCGTTGTGTCACGGTTGCCGCGTGATCTCCCTCACAGGTGGGACCGGCCGGCTCATGAAGGTCATCTGGTCTTTCCGTCACGTTCCCCTGCCGGCCACCGGTTGTCATCATGATCGATGGCACGCCCTCGCCTCCGGAGGTCCCTGTGACGGTCTTCCTGCGTGTACTCCTCGTGTCCACGGTGGCGGCTTCTGTCGCGCTGCCCGCCGTACCGGCTGCCGCGGCCACGGCGGCGCCGGCTGGAATGTACAGGTTCGTGGTGGCCATCGGCGGCCTGAAGACCACCTCGCGTGAGAACTGGGTACGCCTCGCGACCTACTCCCTCACCGCCGACGGCAAGGCCACCGAGTCCCACTTCCACTGGTCGCAGCGCGTACGCGTGTCCCGCGCCTACACCGGCGTCACCGGCGCCGGCTGCGGCGCGCGGGCCTGCCAGGTGCAGACCGCAGGCGGCTTCCCCGCCACCAGCTTCCCCGAGCACCTCAGCGGGACCTACACGGTGACGGGCTCGGTGCTGCGGATCACCTGGGACGGGAACGGATGGGAGGAATGGACGGTCAGCGAGCCGATCGCCGGGCGGCTCGCCAAGCTCACCTACCGCGGCAGCTCGTTCGGCGCGACGCACGGGTACGGCTACGGCAGCAACGCCACATGGAGCGAGCGCGCGTCGATGGCGGAGATCGCCGCCTTCGACCACACCCGGCTCAAGCACGACTACCACCTGTGGAAGACCGACGCGGGCACGCCGTACCTCGACGAGGGCGCGGGCAAGCCGTTCTGGATGCTCGGGTGGCGACCCTGCTCGAGCGGCCGGTGCCTGGGCGGCGCCACGACGGCCACCGACTACTACCTGTCCACCGCGAACGCCACGTCCACCGACCGCAGGGACACCATCTGGCACTGGCGGCGCGAACTGGCCGACGCCCGCGGCGAGCACTGCTACACCGGCAACTCGCACGTGAAGCCCATGCTGCAGATCATCGACAGCGCGGGCGGCTTCCACGGCTGGGTCGCCGTGGAGGCGTCGCTCAACCAGACCTCCCCGAGCCAGGGCACCTCGGCCGACGACATCGGCGTCTTCGAACTCAGCGAGTTCTAGCCGCCGGCGGCCGTACGCGGTCGGGCAGCAGCCCTTCCGCGGGGACAGCCACGAAGTCGCCCGAATCCACTCGCCCAACGATCCACTCGTCACGGTCCTGGCCGGGAGCGTGCTCGGGTTTGACGCGGGGCAGGCGCATTCACCGATGGTCGATATCCACCGGCTCAAGGTCAAGATCTCGGTCCCGGATCCCAGAGCCGCACGGCCACCAGGATGCGAACGGCGGCACTATCCTGACCAGCACGAACACCGCCTCCCAGGCTGGTGTGGTACGAAGTACCCCTATTGCGATAAAAGTGACGGTAGGGGGCAATGTGACCATGCTCAGCCGACGACGGCTCCTCCAGGCGAGCGCAGGCGCCGTGCCGGCGATCGCGCTTGGGACGCGTCCCGCGTGGGCCGCCGCGGCCGAGCCGCTGACCACCGGTGTCGTGCCGAGCGCGATGGCCGGGTTCGACAAGGCGATGAAGACGTTCATCACCGAGCGGGACATCTCCTGCGCCCAGCTCGCGGTCGCCAAGAACGGCAAGATCCTGCTCGCGCGCGGCTACGGGGTCTACTCCAAGCCGGGCGCCCTCGTGCGGGTGCAGCCGACATCCCTGTTCCGGATCGCGAGCCTCAGCAAGAGCCTCACCGCGGCCGCGATCGTCCGGCTGGTCCAGGACGGCAAGCTGACGCTGGGCGCGAAGGTGGCCTCGCTGCTGGGGCTGTCCACCACGGCCGACCCCCGGCTGGCGAACGTCACCCTGTGGCGGCTGCTCCAGCACCTCGGCGGCTGGGACAGCGCCGTGTCGAAGGACCCGCTCTTCAACGACCAGACGATCTCCGCGTCGCTGGGCGTGCCGCTGCCGGTCGACCACGCCGACATCATCAAGTACGTCACCGCGAGGAAGCTCGACTTCGACCCCGGCACGAAGTACGTCTACAGCAACTACGGCTACATGCTGGCCGGCCGGATCATCGAGAAGGTCTCGGGCATGAGCTACGAGTCGTACGTGCGGCAGAAGCTGCTCGCCCCCGTCGGGATCACGCGGCCGCGGCTGGGCCGCAGCCTCCGCGCCGAGGCCTTCTCCACCGAGGTGACCTACGCGTCGAAGCTCACCAGCAAGAGCGTCGTGGACCAGTCGGGCGCCGTCGTGCCGTTCCCGTACGGCGGTTTCAACCTGCCGAACATGGACGCCAACGGCGGCTGGCTCGCCTCGGCCGTCGACCTGGTCAAGTGGGGCTTCGTCTTCAACGCCGCCGGGCCCGTGCTCAACTCCACGTCGCTCTCCCGGATCTTCGCCAAGCCCGAGACCGGCGTGACCGGCAACGGCTCCTGGTACGGCCTCGGCTGGAACGTGCGCACGAACAACGCCGGAGGCCTGAACACCTGGCACACCGGCAGCCTGCCCGGCACGTTCAGCTTCCTCGCGCGGGTGCAGAACGGCGTCAGCTACTGCGCGATCTTCAACCGCAGGGCGGAAGCGGGGACGCCCGACTTCGACTCGATCGATCCCATCCTCGGCGAGGCGATCAGCACCGTGAAGACGTGGCCCACCACGGACCTCACCTCGAAGTACTTCTGACCGGCACGATCACCGGGCGCCCGTGCGCCCGGTGATCGGACTGGTGACCGTCGATGACGACTCATGTACCGTCGCGGGAAAGGCAAGACCTACCGAGGAGCGGTAGATGGTAGAGGAGCAGCGACTCGACGCGACAGGACAACCATCACAGACGAGAAGGCAGCGGGTCCGGGCGGTGATCGCCTCCGCCGTGGGGACCTCGATCGAATGGTACGACTTCTTCCTGTACGGCTTCGCCGCCAGCACGATCTTCGCGAACCTGTTCTTCCCGAAGAGTGACCCCACGACGGGTCTGCTGCTGTCACTCGGCACCTACTTCGGCGGGTTCGCCGCCCGCCCGATCGGGGCGGCGATCTTCGGACACTACGGCGATCGGATCGGCCGCAAGGCCACCCTCATCATCACGCTCCTGAGCATGGGCGTCGCCACCGCACTCGTCGGCGTGGTGCCGACGTACGAGCAGATCGGCGTCTGGGGCGGCATCCTGCTGACCGTGCTCCGGCTGCTCCAGGGCATCAGCGTCGGAGGCGAGTGGGGTGGCTCCGTGCTGCTGGCCACCGAGTGGGGCAGGTCGCGCGGCGGGCGGCGCGGCTTCCTGGGCAGCTGGCCGCAGTTCGGGGTGCCGGTCGGGCTCGTGCTCGGCTACCTGGCCCTCGAGGTGTTCCAGCCGCTCGACCCCTACTGGGGATGGCGCATCCCGTTCCTGCTCAGCATCGTGATGGCCGGCGTCGGCCTCTACATCAGGCTCGGCATCCTGGAGACGCCGGTCTTCGCCAAGGTCCTGCGGGAGAACAGGGTCGAGCGCGTCCCCGTGCGCGAGGTCATCGTCAGGAACTGGCGGGAGATCGTGCTGAGCGCCCTGCTCAGGACCGGGCAGCAGGCGCCGTTCTACATCTTCACCGTCTTCATCCTGACGTACGCCACCAAGACCCTGGGGTTCGAAGCGGGGCAGATCTATCCGTACGTCATCGCCGCCGGGATCGTGTCCCTGTTCACCGTGCCCTTCTGGGGATACATCTCCGACCTCGTGGGGCGCCGGAGGCTCTACATCGTCGGCGCCGCGGCCATGGTGGCCTGGTCGTTCATCTACTGGCCGCTGCTCGACACCCGCGTGCCCTCGCTGGTCTTCCTGGCCATCGTGCTGGCCGCGCCCATCCACGACATCCAGTACGGCCCGCAGGCCACGTTCATCGCCGAGAGCTTCACCGGGCGGCTGCGTTACAGCGGGGCCTCGCTCGGCTACCAGCTGGCCTCGGTGACGGCGGGCGGGCCCGCGCCGTTGATCGCGGTGTGGTTGTACGCCACGTACAAGAGCTCGTTCGCCATCGCCGTATATATGGCGATATGTGCGCTGATCAGCGTGGTTGCGGCGGCCATGCTGAAGGACCGGTCGCAGCAGGACTACGCGATCGAGTACGACGATCAAGCCTGAAGGTAGTGCAGGACGGCGAGCACCCGGCGGTGGTCGCCGTCCGAGGGCGACAGGCCCAGCTTGGTGAAGATCTGCGTCACGTGCTTCTCCACCGAGCCGTACGAGAGGAACAGCGCGTCGGCGATGGCGCTGTTGGAGCGGCCCTCCGCCATCATGGCCAGCACCTCGCGCTCTCTGGGGGTGAGCATGGAGAGTGCCTCCACGCGCCGGCTGGCGCCCATGATCTGGGTGACGACCTCAGGGTCCAGCACGGTCTCCCCGTCCGCGATCCGGGCGAGGGCGGAGAGGAAGTCCCTGACGTCGGCGACGCGCTCCTTCAGCAGGTAACCGACCCCGCGGGCCCCGTCGGCGAGCAACTGGGCCGCGTACCGGGTCTCGATGTACTGGGAGAACACCAGCACGCCCAGGTCCGGGTGGTCGCGGCGGATCTGGATCGCGGCACGCACGCCCTCGTCGGTGTGGGACGGCGGCATGCGTACGTCGACCACCGCCACGTCGGGGCGGTGCTCGGCCACGGCCGCCCGCAGCGCGTCGCCGTCTCCCACGGCGGCGACGACCTGGTGGCCCCGGGAGGTGAGCAGCAGGCAGAGGCCGTCTCTGAGAACCACGGCGTCCTCGGCGATGACGATGCGCATGCGGGTTCCGTTCGGAGGTGCGGGGAGTCAGACGTGCAGGGGGAGGTCGATGCTGATCATCGTAGGACCTCCGGCCGGGCTGCGGAGGTCGAGGTGGCCGTCCACCATGTGCACGCGGTCGGCGAGGCCGCGCAGCCCGGTCCCGGTTTCGTGGTCCATCGCCGCGCCGCCGTGGCCATCGTCGGACACGAGCAGCCTGAGCCGGCCGTCCCGCGCCCGTACCTCGACCGAGGCCCGCCGGGCGCCGCTGTGCTTGGCCACGTTGGCGAGGAGCTCCGCCGTGCAGTAGAAGGCGATGCTCTCCACCGCGGGGGACGGCCGCTCGGGCAGGTCGGTGTCGAGCTCGACGGGGAGCGGGCTGCGTGCGGCGAGCGTGGCCAGGGCGATCTCGAGCCCCTTGTCCAGCGCGGGCGGGTGGATGCCGTGGATCAGGTCGCGGAGCTCGGTCAGGGTCTCCTTGGCGGTGCGGTGCGCGCTGTCGACCAGGGAGCGGGCGCGTTCCAGCCGGTCGGGCTCGTGAGCCTCCTCCAGCTCCTCCTGCGCCATGCCCAGGCTCATCGCAAGCGTGACCAGCCGGGCCGCCGTCCCGTCGTGCAGGTCGCGTTCGATCCGGCGCAGCGCGGCCGCGGCGTCGTCCACGGCCAGCGCCCGCGTGCGCTCCAGCGCCTGGATCCGCGCGGTGCCCGGGGCCGGTCCGAGGAGCATCCGTACGAGCCTCCGCTCGGGGACGAGCGCGAGACGCACCCCCCACGGCGCCAGTAACAGCAGCACCGGCCCGGCCGCCACGGCCGGCCACCACGGCGGGGAAACGAGCAGGAACAGGCCGCCGCCCCACAGCCCGGCGGCGACGGCGAAGGCGAGGACCGCCGTCGGCAGCCTGACGAGGCTGTGGACGATCGCCCGCCAGCCCGCGACGTCGCCGAGCGCCGCCATCATCCAGTTGAGCAGGCCGGGCTCGGACCGGAACGGGCCCGGCGCGGGCACCCGCACCCCCGCCAGTGCCCGCGCCAGCCCTCGGTTCGCCGCGCCGAGCCCCCTCGCACCCCGTACGGAGAGGGCGAGGAGCGGGAGGCCGACGATGTTGGCCGCCATCAGGCCGCTCAGCAGCACGACGAGGAGGTAGATCAGACCGGCTCCCGCCATCAGCGGCATGGCCAGCGCGTATCCGAGCTCCCGCCACGCTCGTGCCCCCACCGGGGCGGTGACCGCCGTTCGCCACTTGTCCACCCGTCCAGCTTGGCGAACACCCGCGCCGGGAGGCCACCCGGACAACCCCTGGGGGACATCCCGAAGCCGGTACGGCGGACGTCCCCGTGGTGTCAGCCGCCCGGCTCGGCGAGCGTGGTCATGGAGAGCTCCAGGAAACGGAGGATTCGACATGTCTGGCAAGACCAGAGCCCTGGTCGTCGGTGCGGCAATGGCGGCTGCGCTGGCGGGAACGCCCCCGGCGGCCGCCCAGGGGCTGACGTGGCGGGCATGCCCGGGCGAGAACGTGCCCAAGGGCATGGAGTGCGCGACGATCGAGGTGCCCGTGGACTGGGCGAAGCCGGACGGGCCGAAGATCGCACTGGATCTGGCCAGGCTGCCCGCCACCGAGCCCGCCCGGCGCATCGGCAGCGTGCTCGGCATCCCCGGGGGCCCCGGCGCGAAGGGCATCGACGACCTCAAGCGGGCCGCGTCCGACCTCGCCGAACTGGGCCACCGCTTCGACCTCGTCGCCTACAACCCCCGCACCACCGTGTGGCGGGACCACCAGCCCGCGTCCTGCAAGCAGCCCGGGACAACGCTGTACGAGCCCAGGAACCGGAGGCAGTACGAGGCCCTGTCGGCGACGATGGCCAAGGCGTTCAGGACGTGCCAGAACGACGACAGGACCGGGCTCTTCGCCCACATGGACTCGCTCTCGGTGGCCAGGGACATGGAGGCCGTCCGCGCGGGACTGGGTGAGGAGCGGCTGAGCTTCATGGCCAACTCTTACGGAGGGGTGCCCGCCGCCGCCTACGCCCGGCTCTTCCCGCAGCGCATCAGGGCCATGTACCTGGACGGAACGATCAACCAGACCACCGGCTGGCTCGGCCAGGGGCTTCTGTCGCTGCGGCAGATGGAGCGGCTGGTGTTCCCCACGTTCACCGACTGGTGCGCGACCACCCCTGCCTGCGCGCTGCACGGCGAGGACGCCGGAGCGGTCTGGCGAAAGCTCACCCGGGACGCCGATCGCAAGCCCATCCCGGTCACCTCGTCGCAGTTCGGCAAGGGGGAGCTGACCGGCTGGCACCTGCGGAGCTTCGGCTTCGTCGGAGACCCGGGACCGGGGAACTCGCGGTGGCTGGCCTTCGCCGACGCCGTGGACAAGGCGCGTCGAGGCGACGGCTCCGGTTTCGCCGACTTCGCCCTCGGCAACGCACGCGTCTGGGCGACGCCCGGGCTCCTCGCGATGACCTGCGGGGACGATCGAGGGTTCACGAGCTACGCCCAGTTCCGGGAGGCCCGCCGCCGGTCGCGCGCGGTCTCGCCCCACTTCGGCGGAGCCGGTTTCGACGCGCTGGCCTGCGCCGGCTGGCCCCTGCCGGCGGCCAACCCGTCCCGGCCCCTGCCGGTCCGCGGGCTGCCGCCCTTCCTGGGGGTCGGCACCACGTGGGTCGACTACGGATGGACCGAGAGCTTCACGAAGATGATCCCGGGCTCGGTCACCGTGGCCTACGACGGGCCTGGGCACGTCATGTACCTGTCCGGCAAGAAATGCCCGATCAGGCACGCCACCACGTACCTGGTGGATCTGAAGCTGCCGCCGCCCGGCACGGTCTGTCCCGCCGAGTGACCCCATGGAGGGCACCCGGTCCGGGTGCCCTCCTCGGCGTCAGCCGTAAGCGCGTACCTCCAGCAGCCCGACCGAGCCCTGACCGCTCTCCAGCACGACCCTCAGCCGGGTGGTGCTCACGGCGGTGAACGTGACCGGGTTGTACGTGCCGGCCGCGATCCCGTAGGCGCTCGCCCCCGGCACGTCGGCGTAGGCGCTGCCGTTCCAGTACTGCAGCTTCCACGACGCGGGCACGCGCACCCCGCCGCCGTCGTCGAAGAAGTAGACCTCGGCCGACTTGAGGGTCTGAGCCGTGGACCAGGTCAGCTCGGCCCACTGGGTGCCGGTCTCCGGCCAGGTGCCCCAGCGCGGGCTGGGCACGAGGCCGTCGTTGACGGCCGCGACGCTCTCCCAGGGCGAGGTGTACGAGGCCGAGGGCGTCGCGCTCGCGGCCAGGTTGACCGGGGTGGGATCCCCTCCGCCGCCGGTGCCGAAGGCGAGGTCGGCGTCGCTGAAGATCGGATGGGACGGGTTCACGTCCGTCTCGCCGCCGCGCCCGTCGCAGCCGCGGTCCGGGTTGAACATCAGGTACGTCCCCGAGGAGCAGGCCGAGGCGGGCTCGGCGTCGCCGCCGATGACCACGCTGCCGCCGAGGTTCGCCCCACCCTGGACCAGGGCGCTGTTCTTCACCACGGCGCTGCCGCCGACGGTCGCGCCGCTGTTGACCCAGGCCAGGTCCTCGATGCGGGCGGTGCCGCTGACCGTGCTGTTGCCGTACACGGCGGCTCGGGGGCCGACGTAGGCGGTGGCGGCCACGTTGGCCCGGTTGTCCACCCAGCCGCCGCCGTTGGAGTGCCAGTGGCCGCCGCCCGGCGCGGCCGGCTGCACGTGGTTGGGCTCGAAGCCCCACGGCACGGCGCCCTGCAGGCGGAACTGGTACGGGTAGCGGTAGTTCTTCGGGTAGCCGTCGAGGAAGGCGTACTTGTGCACGGCTCCGGGGGCGCCCAGGACGACGAGGTAGACGTCCTTCTCGCCGGACTGGGTCTGGAAGGTCACCTCGCCGTTCGAGGAGTTGTAGATGGGGCTGTACCGGGGCGTGCCATTCTTCACCGCGACGAACCCGTACGACCAGCCCGACTGCGCCGCGGAGTTCACGTGCCCCCTGAACCGCATCCGGATGAGGGCGCCGTCGCTGCTCGGGACGAGCCGGATCTTGTTGTAGCCGTAGTCGGAGGGCGCGAGGGCGTCGGAGATGCGGAAGTGCCCGGCCGCGGCGTTGACCGCCTGCACGTCCACGCCGTTGTAGGCCGTGACGAACGGATACAGGCTGGTGATGAACGGCATGAAGTCGGCGCGGTTGGAGTAGTCCCAGGTGACCTGGTGCTGGGCGTACTCACCCAGCCGCCGGTTCAGCTCCGCCTGGTCGATGCCGGCGAGGCGGCGGTAGGTCTCCAGCGGGTGCTCGTTGCTCCTGGCCTCGTTCCATATGCGGTTGAACATGGCCAGCCCGTCGCGGTCCTTGATGTACTGCAGGAGCATCCAGTTCCCGTAGTGGTGCCGGCTGCTGCTGTAGGCGAGGTTCTCCGTACGGATGAACCTGGTCAGGTCGCCCGCGGCCGTCTTCGGATAGACCTGCATGGCCATGAACTCGGCGCTCGTCTCCCAGAACGTGCCCGCGCTCGGGTCGGTGAAGCCGTAACCGGACCTGCCGAGGAACGTGTAGTTCTGGAACACGTGCCCCAGCTCGTGCGCCAGCCCCCATGAGCCGGGGAGCGCGGCGGCGGGGGCGATGTTGATGACGCCCACCTTGCCGTCGGTCGAGCCGCCGGTGGCCCACGCGTCGAGCGGGGCGTTCGACCAGGTCCTGGTGACGATGACGATGATCTTGTACTGCGCCAGCAGCCCGCTCTCCGGCGTGAACTTCATGGTGTTCACGTAGAAGGAGTAGAGGCTCTCCAACTGGCTGAGCATGTTGTCGGGGTCGAAGTTGTACGGGGAGGGCGCGGTCTTGGGGTTCGTGCCCGACCGGTCACCCCATAACAGGATGAAGTTCGTGGACTCTTTCGTCCGATCGGAGGCCCACGGCACCTCGCCGGTGCTCGCCCAGCGCGAGGGGATGTAGACGGTCTTGGCGGCCGCGCTCGCGGCCGGTGACCCGGGTAAGAGGAACGCGCTGAGGAGCAAGAGAAGGGCGATCGCCGTCGCGCGCGATCGTCTCATGAGTAGCCTCCCGAAGCTGTTAACGCTAACACTGTGTGGTATGTCACGTCGCAGAAGCGGCATAGAGTGTTCGGGTTGGCAACAGGGGCTGTCAAGACGCGGTGAAAATTTCAGTTCCCGAACGCCGCGGCGGCCGCGTGGGCCTGGGCGAGCTCCTCCTGCTCGGCCGTCCACCCCTCGAACTCCCGGGCCAGCGTGGTCCCCGCGGTGGTGCGCGCGTCGGTGCTGACGGTGACGGGGAGCCCGGCGGCCAGGAGCCGGGTGGCCGGGTGTGCGGCCAGGCTGGGGACGGCGCCGGTCAGCACGTTGCTGATCGGGCACATCTCCAGCGCGATCCGGTCGTGCCGCAGCCGGTCGAGCAGCGCGGCGTCGGCCGCGCACCGTACGCCGTGGCCGATCCGGCGGGCGCCGAGCACGTCGATCGCCTCCCACATGCTCTCCGGCCCCGCCGCCTCGCCGGCGTGCACCGTACACGGGAGATCCGCCGCGTGGGCCAGGTCGAAGGCGGCCCGGTGCGGCGCGGCGGGGTACAGCCGCTCGTCGCCGGCCAGGTCGAGCCCGGCCACCTTGTCGCGGTGCCGCAGCGCCGTCTCGGCGACGGACAGGCTCTCCTCCGGCGTCTGGTGCCGCAGGCAGCACAGCAGCAGCCCGGTACGCACTCCGGTTGCCGCCCGCCCCGCCGCCAGGCCCTCGGCGACGGCCTCGACCGCCTCGTCCTGGGACATGCCGTGCCTGCCGTGCAACTGGGGAGCGAAGCGCACCTCGCCGTAGACCACGCCGTCGGCCTGCCAGTCCTCGACCAGCTCGCGGGCGGCCCTGCTCAGCGCGTCGGGGGTCTGCAGCACCTGGAGCGGCACGTCGATGTACGTGAGAAACCTGCTCAGGGTGCCGCAGCCGGCGGGCGCCGTGACCAGCCGCTCGACCGGGCCGTCCAGGGTGATGCCCTGGCGGCGGGCCAGGTCGGCGACGGTGCCGGGGCGTACAGATCCGTCGAGGTGGCAGTGGAGCTCGTAGCGCGGGGTCATCGATGTCCCTCCAGGGCACAGGTGGTGAACAGCAACTGCTTGAAGCCGTGCTCGTCGACCCGCCGGACCAGCGTCACGTTCGGGGCGGGGGCGGAGCGGCGGCGGTCGACGATCAGCTGGCCGCGGGTGTCGTCCCCGAGGGAGACGCCCACGTACGCCCGCTCCTGCTCGAGGACCAGCTCGGGCCGGAGCGCCACGGCCATCGCCAGGGGGTCGGGGAGGTCGTACCCGGCCAGCCCGGTGACGTCCCGGGCCCACTCGGCGACCGTGCGGTTGACGCGGTGGGCGAACGTGGCCATGGGGGTGCCGAGCTGCTCCAGCCGGAGCTGGTCGGCGGGCGTCATGACGGCGTCCTTGCGCGAGGCGTCCCAGCCGATCCACGTCACCTGCTCCGGCGTGGCGCGCTCCAGCACCAGCCGGGCGGCCTCGGGGTCGGCCCACACGTTGAACTCGGCGGTGGCCGAGATGTTGCCGTGCATGTCGGCGGCGCCGGCCATGCAGTAGACGTGCCGGTACCGGCCGAGCAGGTCGCGGTCGCGGAGCAGGGCGACGGCGAGGTTGGTGAGCGGGCCGAGGGTGACCAGCGTCAGCTCGCCGGGGTGCCGGAGAGGGTAGTCCAGCAGGACGTCGACCGCGTGCTCGAGCCGGGCGGCGCGCTCGGGGTCCGGCAGGCCGATGTCGCCCATCCCGTCATGGCCGTGCACCTGCTGGGCGGTGGAGAGCGGGCGGGTCAGCGGGCACTCGCAGCCGGGATGGACGGGAACGTCGCCGCGCCCGGCCGCCTGCAGGGAGATGAGCGCGTTACGGGTCCCGGTCGCCAGGGGCACGTTGCCCGCCACCGTGGTCACGGCGCGGACGTCGCCCAGACCGCTGGCGGCGGCCAGCAGCAGCGCCACCGCGTCGTCGGAGCCCGTGTCGGTGTCGATGATCAAGGGCAGCACGGCGCACCTCCTAACATCTAATCGTTTAGAAGGCTCTATCTAAACGATTAGATGCGAGAATGTAAACCGCTATGACGAAACGCCCGAGCACTCTGGCCGACGTCGCCCGCCGAGCGGGGACCTCGACGGCGGTGGTCAGCTATGTGATCAACAACGGCCCCCGTCCCGTGGCCGCCGCGACCCGCGAGCGCGTCCTGGCCGCGGCGGCCGAGCTCGGCTACCGCCCCAACCGCATCGCCCGCGCGCTGCGCTCGCGCACCACGGGGGTGGTGGGCCTGGTGCTGGCGGACGCGTCCAACCCGTACTTCGGCGCGCTGGCCAGGTACGTCGAGCAGGCGCTCGAGAGGCACGACCGGCTGACGCTGGTGGGCAACGCCGGATACTCGCCGGAGCGCCAGGGGCATCTCGTCGAGCGCTTCCTGGCCGCCCAGGTCGACGGGCTGGTGATCGTCTCATCGGACACCTCCGGTGACGCGGCTGCGCCGACCGGCGTACCCGCCGTTTACGTCCACCACGGCCCCGCGGGCGGGCACGCGCCGGTGGTGGCGGCCGACAACCGGGCGGCCGTGCGGCAGGCGGTCGCGCACCTGCGCGAGCACGGGCACCGGAGCGTCGCCTTCCTGGCGGGTCCGCACGACGGAGGCCCTGTGGGAGTGCGGCGGGAGGCCTGGGAGGCGGCGGTTGGCGGAGAGCCCGGCTCTGTGGGGGTGCGGCGGGAGGCCTGGGAGGCGGCTGTCGGCGGTGACCCCGGCTCCGTGCTCCTGCGCTCCGACTACTCGCGGGCGGCGGCGGATGCACTGACCCGCCGCCTGATCTCGGAGGGCGCACTGCCGCGCGCCCTGATCGCGGCCACCGACGAGCAGGCCATCGGCGTCCTGTCCGGCGCCTGGGCCTGCGGCCTTCCCGTCCCCGGCCGGCTCGCCCTGATCAGCCTCGACGGCACCCCGGAGAGCGCCTACACCGCTCCCGCGCTGACGGTCACCGAGCAGCCGCTCCAGGCCATGGCCGAACAGGCCGTGGACCTGCTGCTCTCCCTTGACGGGAGCGCCGAACCGCCGACGGCGGCCCTGGTCCCGAGGCGTAGCTGCGGCTGCTCGGAGTGACACCAGATCCGCCGAGTGACACCAGAGCTACAGAGAGGCGTGGCATTACCCGTACCCGATGCCGGGCAGGACCCGCGACGGCGGGATCGAGCCGAGCAGCGGGGGAGCGAAGGTCATGTGTCACGGGGCCGCGCTGGCCGTTCATGTCCTGGACGGCGTCGGCGGTGCCGACCTGGGCGCCGCGCGGATGCAGATGGCGCTCTCGCTGGGCTGGCACATCGTGCTCGCCTGCTTCGGCGTCGGGATGCCGGCCATCACGCTGATCGCCGAGTGGCGGGGGCACCGCAGCGGCGACTCGCACTACCGGCTGCTGGCCCGCCGCTGGGCCAAGGCGATGGGCGTGCTGTTCGCGGTGGGCGCGGTCTCGGGCACGATCCTGTCGTTCGAGATGGGCCTGCTGTGGCCGGGCATGATGGGCGTGTACGGCGAGGTCATCGGCCTGCCGTTCTCCCTGGAGGGCATCGCGTTCTTCATCGAGGCCATCTTCGTGGGGATCTACCTGTACGCCTGGGACCGGCTGCCGCCCAGGGCGCACCTGCTGGCCGGAGCCCCGATCGTGCTCGCGGGGGTGGCCAGCGCGTTCTTCGTCGTCAGCGCCAACGCCTGGATGCAGCGGCCGACCGGCTTCCAGGTGAAGGACGGCCGCGTGGTGTCGGTCGATCCGTGGGCGGCGATGTTCAACCCGGCCACACCGCCGATGACCACGCACATGATCCTGGCCGCGTTCATGGTCTCCGGGTTCGGCATGGCGAGCGTCTACGCCGTCGCCATGCTGCGCGGGCGCCGCGATCGCTACCACCGGCTCGGCCTGCTGCTGCCGCTGACCGTGGCGGCGGTCATCACCCCGGTGCAGATCGGCGTGGGCGACTGGGCCGCCCACGCCGTCGCCGACCATCAGCCGGTCAAGCTCGCCGCCATGGAGGGCGTGTTCAGGACCGGGCGCGGGGTCCCGCTCCATCTCGGCGGCATCGCGATCGACGGCGAGATGCGGTACGCCCTGGAGATCCCGTACGGGCTGTCGCTGCTGGCGCACTGGGATCCGAACGCCGAGATCCACGGGCTGGAGGAGGTGCCGCCCGGCGACCGTCCGCCGGTCAACGTGGTGCACTGGGCGTTCCAGATCATGGTCGCGTTCGGTTTCGCCCTGCTGGCCCTGGCCGCCTGGCTGGCGTGGGAGTGGAGACGGCGGCGTGACCTGCCCCGCTCGCCCTGGTTCCTGCGCGGGGCGGCGGCGTCGGGCGTGGCCGCGGTGCTGGCGCTGGAGTCCGGCTGGGTCGTCACCGAGGTGGGCCGCCAGCCGTGGATCGTCTTCCGGGTGCTGCGCACGTCGCAGGCGGTCAACCCGGCGCCCGGCCTGGTGTACGGGTTCGTCCTGGTCACGGTGGTCTACCTGCTGCTCACCGTGGCCACCGTCTACGTCCTGCGCCGGCTGGCCCGCGACGTCCCGGTGCCGGTCGCGCCCCAGGAACGCGACATCAGCGGTTACAAGGTCGTGTGAGCATGCCGCTGCCGGAGATCATGCTCGTGGTCCTGTGGGTCGGCCTGACCGCCTACGTGCTGTTCGGCGGCGCGGACTTCGGCGGCGGCATCTGGGACCTGCTCGCCGGCGGCGCCAAGACCGGGCATCGGCAGCGGGAGCTGATCGAGCACTCGATCGGCCCCGTCTGGGAGGCGAACCACGTGTGGCTGATCTTCGTGATCGTGCTGACGTGGACCGGGCTCCCGTCGGTGTTCGCCGCCGTCGCCTCCACCCTCTACATCCCGCTCACGCTGGCCGCGCTGGGCATCATCGGCCGCGGCGCCGCCTTCGCCTTCCGCAAGGTCTCCACGGAGCTGTGGCAGCGCCGGCTGTTCGGCGCCACGTTCGCCTTCTCCTCCGTCGTCACCCCGTTCTTCCTGGGCACGGTCGCGGGCGCCATCGCCTCGGGCCGGGTGCCGCTCGGCATCGCCAGGGGCGACCTGGTGGGCAGCTGGCTGAACCCCACCTCCGTGACAGCGGGGGCGCTGGCCGTCGGCGTCGCCGCCTACCTCGCCTGTGTCTACCTGACCCGCGACGCCCAGCGCGCCGGCGCCGCCGACCTGGTGGCGGCCTTCCGCCGGCGCGCGCTGGTCTGCGGCGTGGCCGTCGGGGCGCTGTCGGCCGTGGGCCTGATCGTCCTGCGGGCCGACACGCCGGACCTGTACACCGAGCTGACGTCGGGGCGGGCCCTGCCGCTCCTCCTGCTCTCCGTGGTGGCGGGACTGGCCTCGCTGGCGCTGATGTGGTGGCGCGCGTACGTGGCCGTACGGCTCACCGCCGCCCTGGCCGTGACAGGGCTGCTGTGGGGCTGGGGCGTCGGGCAGTATCCCGCGCCGCTCCCCGGCGTCTCCCTGGACGAGGCGGCCGCCACCGACGCGGTCCTGGCGGCCAGCCTGGGATCGCTGGCCGTGGGCGCCGTCCTGCTGCTGCCTTCGCTGTGGTGGTTGTACGCCACCTTCCAGCGGGACCGCGGGTAAGGCTTTCTCGACTTTCGAGAAAGGTGGCAGAGCATGAGACCGTAGGGGAATGGACCCGTTGGAGCTTCTGGGACAGCCCGTACGGCTACGCATCGTCCACGCGCTGCGCGGCGACCGGACGCTGACCACCTCCCAGCTGTGTGCTCGCATCCCTGACGTCTCGAAGGCCACCGTCTACCGGCACATCGAGCTGCTGGCCGCCGGGGGGATCCTGGAGGTGGCCGAGGAGCGGCGGGTGCGCGGCGCGGTGGAGCGCCTCTACCGGCTGCGCCAGGACCGGGCCACGATCGACGCCGGCACCGCCGGGTCATTGACGACGGAGGATCACCGGCGCGGGTTCGCCGTGGCGATGGCCGCCCTGCTCGCCGAGTTCAACGCCTATCTGGACAAGGAGCACGCGGACCCGGCGGCGGACCTCGTCGGCTACCGCCAGCACGCCGTCTGGCTCACACGGGACGAGCTGCTGGAGCTGATCGCTCAAATGCGCCGCGCGATCGTGCCGGTGCTGGACAACGCCCCCGCGCCGGGGCGCACGCAGTACCTGATCAGTCCGATCCAGTTCCCGATCGAGCAGCCGTCCGGCGATCCCGGCTGATCCCCCTAACCTGGTCCGGTGACGACGGAGCTCATCCTGCTGCCGCGGGTGGCCTACCAAGGCGTGGAGATCAGCGGCGCCAGGCTGCGCGGCCTGCTCGCCCTCCTGGCCGGCGACCTGCGCACGGGCTGCGGCACCGGCCGGCTGGTCGAGGGGCTGTGGCCGGAGGAGCAGCCCGAGCACCCGGCCAGGGCGCTGCAGGTGCTGGTCTCCCGCGCCCGCGCCCAGCTCGGCTCCGACGTGATCGCCCGCACTCCGGCCGGATACCGGCTGACGCTGAGCGAGGACCAGGTCGACGCCTCGGCGATCGTGTTACGCCTGTCCGCGAGCGCCCGCCACACGCGCTCGGGCGACCACGCGGCGGCGCTGGCGCACGCCGAGGCGGGCCTGGCGCTGTGGGAGGGGACGCCGGACGACGACGGACGGTCCGACGACCCGGTCGCGGCGCTGCGGGCGGAGCGGCGCTCCGCGTACCGGTCGCTCGTACGGGTACGCGCGCTGTCCCTGTCGCGGCTGGGCCGGCCCGCCGAGGCGGCACCGGCGCTGGCCGAGCTGTTCCGTGCCCGGCCGAAGGACGAGGAGGTGCTGCTGGAGCTGCTGCGCTGCGAGGAGGCCACGGCCGGGCCGTCGGCGGCGCTGGCCACGTACGACGCCTACCGCCGGTCCCTGCGCGACGAGCTCGGCTCCGATCCCGGCCCCGCGCTGCGAGCCATGCACCAGCAGCTGTTGCGCGGCCGGTCGCCCGTGGTCAGGCACGGCGTCGACCACGAACCGAACGCGCTGCTGGGCCGCGACGGCGACATCGCCGCGGTGACGGACCTGCTCCGCCGCTCCAGGGTCACCTCCATCGTCGGCCCCGGCGGCCTGGGCAAGACCCGGCTGGCACACGCGGTGAGCCGCCGGGCGCAGCAGCGTTTCGTGCAGCTGGTCGCGCTGGCCGGGGTCACGGCCGACGACGAGGTGGCGGGCGCGGTCGCCTCGGCGCTCGGCGTCTCCCGGCCGGACTTCCTCCAAGGCATCGTCGAGGCGCTCGGCCGCGGTCCGGCGCTGCTCGTCCTCGACAACTGCGAGCACGTCGTCCGCGGCGCCGCCGAGCTGACCCGGGCCCTCGTGGCGATGACGGCCGACCTGCGGGTCCTCGTCACCAGCAGGGCCCCGCTCGGCCTGTCGTCGGAGTCGGTGTACGCGCTGCCGGAGCTGGCGCTCCCGACCAGCGTCGAGCTGTTCGAGCAGCGGGCGCGGGCGGCGCGGCCCGGCGTGGAGCTGCCCGCCGACGTCGTACGCGAGCTGTGCGGCCGGCTCGACGGCCTCCCGCTCGCGGTCGAACTGGCCGCGGCGCGGGTCCGGCTCATGTCGGTCGCCGAGATCGCCCGCCGCCTGGAGGACCGGTTCGGGCTGCTGCGCGGCGGCCCGCGGGACGCGCCGGACCGGCACCACACGCTGCACGCCGTGGTCGGCTGGAGCTGGAACCTGCTCGACCCGGCCGGACGGGCGGCCATGCGCGCGCTGTCGGTGTTCCCCGGCGGGTTCACCGCCGAGGCAGCGCGGCAGCTGGTCGGCGACCCTGACGTGCTCGAATCCCTGGTCGATCAGTCGCTGGTCAAGGTGACGGAGACGGAGGCGGGCACGCGCCTGTCGATGCTGCAGACCGTACGCGAGTTCAGCACGGCCGAGCGTGAGTCGGCGGGGGAGGGCGAGCGCGTGGTCGGCGGCTTCCTGGCCTGGGCCCGCGATTTCGGCCTGGCGCACCACGGGTCGCTGTTCGGCGCCGACCCGTTCCCCGCGATGCGGCAGATCCGGGCGGAGCAGGACAATCTCGTGCACGCGCTCCGCCACGCCCTCGAACGCGGGGATGACGCGACGGCCGTGGCGGCCTGCGCCGTGCTCGCGGGCCTGTGGACGGTCGAGTCCGACCATCCCCGGCTGGGCGCGCTCATCCGGGAGACGGCCGCGGCCCTGGCCCGCCTGCGGCCGGGGCCCGAGCTCGTGGAGGTGACCAGGACCGCGGCGGCCCTGTGCGCGGCGTACACGTTCGCCATCCAGGGTCCGCAGGCGACGCGGGCCCTGGTCGCGCTCCGCCGCCTGCCGCCCGCCCCGCCGGACACCGTGGTCAGGGCGCTGGCGACCGTGCTGGTCGCGGAGCGCTCGGCGCTGCCGGAGCTGTGCGAGAGCGGGCAGCCGCTGCTGGCGGGCATCGCGAACGGGTTCGCCGGCTACGTCAGGGAGGCCGAGAACGACCCGGACGGGGCGCGGGAGTCGGCCGCGCGGATGCTGGCCTCGCTGGAGAGCGTGGACCTCCCGTGGATCCGGCTCGTCGCCCACATCCGGATCGGCGCCCTGTGCATGCAGGACGAGCAGGGGGCTCGGATGCGGCGGCACTTCCGGGCGGCGCTGCCGGCGCTGGAGGAGCTCGGGGCCTGGTCGTCCGTCGCCGACCTGCGGTGGGGCCTGGTGCTGGCCAACCTGCAGCTCGGCGACATCGACGAGGCCGAGCAGTGGCTGGCGCTGACGGAGCTGAACCCGGTCGACGAGGCGGCGGCCGAGCTGGTGCCCGACCTGGCGGCACGGGCGGAGATCGCGCTCGCGCGGGGCGAGGTGGAGGCCGGGCTCCGGCTGTGGCGGCGGGCCGTGGACCGGCTGGACCAGACGCGGAGCCGGATCTTCCGCCCCGACTCGCGCGGGCTGCGGCCGTGGACGCTGGAGAGCCGGGCCGCCGCGGTGATCGCCCACGCGCGGCACGGCCGGCTCGACCTCGTCCAGGAGATCGTCGAGGAGCTGCCGGACACGCTGGAGGCCATGCTCGCCGACTCCGACGCGGGCGCCTCGCCGTACCTGGTGGACCACCCGATCTGCGGGGCGCTGCTGCTGGCCCTCGCCGTGGTGGACCTGGAGCGTGGGGAGCCCGCGTCGGGGGTGCGGCTGATCGCGCTGGCCGAGCGGCTGTCGTTCCTGCGCAGGTTCCAGCCGACCATGTCGTCCGACCGGGTACGGAGCCTCGCCGAGCAGGCCGGCAAGGAGCGGTACGCCGAGGCGGTGTCGGCATACCGCGCCCTGGGGAGCGGCGAGCTGCGTGCCGCCGCGCTGGCGGCGCTGCGCGAGCGGGTCCACTAGCCGCGGACCTTGGCGACCATCTCCTCGATGCCCTCGACGACGGCGTCCTCGGCTTCGATGTGGATCCAGCTGTGCGAGGCGTTCTCCAGCACGCGGACCTCTCCGCCGGTCATGTCGGCGTACATGGCGCGCTTGGCCTCGTTCTGCTCGCGCAGCAGCTCCTCCGGCAGGTACAGCAGCTGGCCGGGGTCGATGCCCATGGCGGCGAACGCGATCACGGGGACGGCGGGCACCTCACCGGCCCGGCGGACCTCGTCGGCCAGGTCGGCGAGGTTGGCGCGCTCCCGCATCCCCGCGGCGAACTCCTCCGGGTCGAGGTGCCGCTCGACCAGCGCCTCGCGGATCTCCTGCGGCCACTGCGCAAACATGCCGTCGAGCAGGCCACGGGCGGCCTCCACCAGCTCTGCCGGGATCTCGGTCACCGTCTCGTTCATGGCCTGCGCCTGCGTGAGCCTGAACGGCTCCGGCACGTACTCGTCCCACTTCTCGTAGAAGACGTCCAGCGCGACCAGGCCGGCCACCTGGTCGGGGTGGCGCTGGGCGAAGCGGCGCGCGTGCAGGCCGCCCAGCGAGTGGCCGACCAGCACATACGGGCCCGGCACGTCGGCGGCACGCAGCAGCCCGAGCAGCTCGTCGGCCGCCTCGGCGGCGGAACGCGGCAGGGTGGTGGGGTCGCTCCAGCCGGTGCCCGCCCGGTCGAAGATGACGCCGGTGGTGAACCGGCTGACGCGCTCGTGAAGATTGAGGTAGTCGAGGCCCATGGCGGCGGCGCCGGGCAGGATGACCACGGCGGGGCCGCCGGTGCCCGAGCGGTGCAGGAACAGCTGCTTGCCCTCGACCTCGTAGCGGCGGCCGAGCGGGGTCGTGATGTGCCGGCTCATGAAGAACTCCTGGTGATGCGGCGGGACTGCCTGACATCACGAAGTCTGCGAGCGGGGTGTTTTACGGGGCATTCACCGCTGTTTCAGCAAATTTCGCGCTATGAAGGGACATGTGGAACTTGCCCGCTACTGGCGCTATCACGGGCTCGGCGGCCTGGACCTGATGCGCGCGCAGTTCGTCCGGCACCGGTTCGCCCGGCACAGCCATGAGACGTACGCGCTCGGCACGGTGGAGGCCGGCCTGGAGGAGATCCGTTTCGCCGACGGCGTGGAGCGCACGGGCGTGGACGAGGTCGTGCTGATCGAGCCGGGCGTCGTCCACACGGGCCAGTCCCACACCGCCGACGGCTGGGTGTACCGGGTGCTGTACCCGAGCGTCGAGCAGGTGCGGGAGGTCGGGGACGAGCTCGGCGTCCCGGGCGGGACGCCGTCGTTCGACCGGCGGGTGATCGCCGACCCGCGGATGGCCCGGCGGGTGCTGGCCGCCCACCGCGCGGCGGAGTCCGGCGCGTCGCTGGCCGCCGACTCCCAGCTCCACACGCTGCTGGTCCTCATGCTCCGCACGTACGGCACGCGCCGGCCGCAGCGCCAGACCCGTGGGATCGGCAGGCGGAGCGTGGCCCGGGTACGCGACCTGCTGCACGCTACGATGCCGGACCCGCCCGGCCTGGCGGAGCTGGCGGCCGTGGCGGGGGTCACGCCGTACGCCCTGGTGCGCTCGTTCCGGCGGGCGTACGGCATGCCGCCGCACGCCTACGTGACCCAGCTGCGCGTCGCGAAGGCCCGCGAGCTGCTGCGGCAGGGCACGCCGCCCGCCGAGGCGGCTGTGACGGTGGGGTTCTGCGATCAGTCGCACCTATCGCGGCATTTCCGCCGTCTCGTCGGCGTGCCGCCGCGCGCTTACCAGCGCGGGGTGCAATAACGTCCAATCCTTCACGTACGCCGCCTGTCTACCGTGCCCGGGTGACAACCGACGAACGTGCTCTTCCTCTCGACCTCGACCCTTCCGCCATCGCACGCCTGGGCCGGCACGCGGTGGACTTCCTGGCCGACTGGGTCCGCGAGCTGGACTCGGCCCCCGCGAGCGACTACGAGCAGGCCGAACCGCTGACCACCGCGCTGCGGCGGCCGCCCGGCGACGGCCCCGGCGACTTCGGCGCGCTCCTGGAGCTCTTCCGCGAGGCCGCCGGGCAGGGCGTGGACACGGCCGGGCCGGGCTATCTCGCCTACTTCCCTGCGGGCGGGCTGGTCACCGCCGCGCTGGCCGAGCTGCTGGCCCAGACCGTCAACCGGTTCACCGGCGTGGCCCAGACGGCGCCCGCGCTGGTGGCCATGGAGCACGGGGTGCTGACCTGGTTCTGCGACCGGTTCGGGCTGCCGCCGGGCGCGGGCGGGCTGGTCACGACGGGTGGCTCGGTGGGGACGCTGTCAGCGCTGCTCGCCGCGCGCCAGGCCCTGGGGGACGGCACGATCTACGTGACCGAGCACACGCACTACTGCGTCGCCAAGGCCGCCCGTATCGCCGGCCTGCCCGCCGAGCGGATCCGTACCGTGCCCGCCACCGCCGACCTGCGCATGGACGTTCCGTCGGCGGCCGCGATGATCGCCGCCGACCGCGCCGCGGGGCTCCGCCCGTTCCTGCTGGTCGGCACCGCGGGGACCACCAGCTCCGGCACCGTCGACCCGCTCGCCGAGCTGGGCGAGCTGGCCCGCAGGGAGGGGCTCTGGTTCCATGTGGACGCCGCCTACGGCGGGGGGTTCCAGCTCACCGAGCGCGGCCGGGCCCGCCTCGCCGGGATCGAGACGGCCGACTCGATCGTGCTGGACCCGCACAAGAGCCTCTTCCTCCCGTACGGCACCGGCCTGCTGCTGGTGCGCGACCCGCACGTACTGCATGCCGCCCACGCGGCCGACGGCCGCTACCTCCAGGACCTCAGCCCGACGGGCGACCTGCCCGACTTCGGGCACCTCGGGGTGGAGCTGACCCGGGAGTTCCGCGGTCTGCGACTCTGGCTGCCGCTGCACCTGCACGGCGTGCGGGCCTTCGAGCGAGAGCTGGACGAGAAGCTCGACCTCACCGCCGACCTCCACCGCCGCCTCGCCCAGGACCCGCGCTTCGAGGTGCCGTGGCAGCCGGACCTGACCGTGGTGCTCTTCCGGCTACACGGTACGGACGAACGCAACAGGCGGTTCCTGGCCGAGATCAACGCCACTCGGCGCGTGTACCTGAGCAGCACGACCATCGACGGGAGGTTCTTCCTCCGCCTGTGCGTGCTCAACTTCCGCACCCATGCGGACCGCCTCGAGGAGGCCCTGGGCATCATCCGCACGGCCGCCTCACAGGAGGTCCGTTGACCGGAACCCTTATCTGCTCCTTATGCGTTGATCGAGACACGGGGAGGTCTTATGGACGTTGTCCTGGCTCTTGTGTCGGCGCTGCTGGGGGCGGTCACCGTCGGCACGGTTCTCACGGCGGAGTTGTCGCTGGCCCGGGCCCGCCTGCGGATCGGCGGGCTGCGGGACGTCGAGCTCGGCTACTACGACCTCGCCTATCTGGCGGGCGGCCCCTGGCGGGTGGCGGACACCGTGGTGGGGCTGCTGTCGAGGGAGGGCGAGATCCGGGTCTCGAGAGGGGGCAAGCTGCACCGCGTCCGCACCGCCGTCTCCGCGGGGCACCCGGTGGAGCGGCGGCTGCTCGAGATCATGGCCGCGCGGTCGGTCGGCCGCCCGGCCGTGCGCGTCAAGCGTGAGCTGGCGGGGAGCGCGGAGGTCGCCGAGATCAGGGACAGGCTCGTCGGCCTGGGCCTGATCGTCGATCCTCGGGCCGTGGCCGGGTACCGCGTCTGCCGGGACCTGCTGAGGTGGATCCCCGCGATCGCGATCGGCGGGGCGGTGGCCAACGTGGTCGTCATGATCGTGATGGGCTCGCCGGAGCTGTCGGTGGCAAGCCTGCTGGGGTTCGGCGCGAGCTGGTTGGTGGCCAAGAAACTCGCACCCCTGTACGCCGGGAACCGGCGGGTCACGCTGGGCCGGGCGGGGCGCCACCACGTGGAGAAGGCGCGGCGGGAGCACCCGCACGGGGTCGTCGCCGACGCGGTGGCCATGCCGCTGGCCCTTTACGGACTGAGCCACCTCGGGGACCCCGGACTGTCGGCCGAGCTCAGCACCCGGGCGATCCCGGACGGCCATCTCTACCCGGCTGACCTGGGCCTCAGCCACTCGTACGGGGCCATCCCCGGCAGCGGCGGCGGCTGGGGATGCGGTGGCGGGGGTTGTGGGGGCGGTGGCTGCGGCGGCGGGGGTTGTGGCGGCGGCGGGAGTGGGTGATCCCCACCACCTGGTCTCAGCGGCGGAAGAAGTCGAGGGTGCGGGCCCGCTCCTGCGCGTCTCCGACCGGGCTGACCAGGAACTCCGTCGTGCCCGCGTCCGCGTACTGGGCGATCGACTTCTCGACGGTGCGCTCGTCTCCGGCGATAACCGTCTCGTGCACGCCGGAAAGGCCCTGGCGCTCCAGCATGGAGCCGTAACTGGCGAACCTCCCGGCGAAGCCGAAACGTTCGCCGATCTCGCCACGGACCCGTTCGGGATCGTCCGTGACGGCCACCATGGCACTGGCCACCACCCGTGGTGAGGGGCGGCCCGCCGCCCGCGCGGCCTCGGTGATGCGCGGCACGATGTGCTCGCTGATCGCCTGGGCGCCCGTCCAGACGGTGACCGTGCCGTCGGCCAACTCTCCCGCGATGCGCAGCATCATCGGGCCGAGCGCCGACAGCAGCACCGGTGGCGCGGCGACGCCGGGCGCGTCCACCTGTCCGGCGGCCGAGAGCGTCTCGCCGCGGTACTCGACCGTCTCGCCGCGCAACAGCGGCATCAGCGCGCTGAGGTACTCGCGCACGTGCCGGGCGGGGCGGTCATAGGACAGGCCGAACGCCCCCTCGACGATCTCCCGATGGCTCGGGCCGAGGCCGAGCGTGAAGGTGTTCCCGCTGACGGACTGGGCGGTGAGCGCCTGTCCGGCCAGCGCCAGCGGGTGCCTCGGGTACGTCTGCACCACGGCCGTGCCGACGTCGATGCCCGGCACCTCCCGTCCGGCCAGCGCCGCCACAGTGATCGAGTCCCACGAGGTCAGCTGGCTGAAGAAGGCGCTCTCGAAACCCGCGGCCTTCGCGTCGCGCACATGGCCGACCAGGGAGTCCACGCTTGCGCCGCCGCTGTGGAGGTAGACACCGAGCTTCATGGCTGCTCCTAAGGTGAAGACAATATTCCGCTTAAGGGAGGCTACGATAACCTGAATCGGAAATTCCGGTAAGGGGGGGTGAATGGTAAGAGCTGACGCGCGGCGCAACCGCGAACGCATCACGACGACCGCGCTCGACCTGTTCGCCGAGCACGGACCCGCCGTGTCCATGGAGGACATCGCCCACGCGGCGGGACTCGGCGTGGGTACGCTCTATCGCCACTTCCCCGACCGGCTCACCCTCGTCACGGACATCGCGAACACGGCGCTGCACGCTCTGCGCGACCACGCCTTGGCGCAATCGGCCGAGGACATCTCCCGCTGGGAGGTGCTCCTGCGCGTCGTGCGTCACTGCGCCGGTCAGCCGTTCGCCCTGATCACTTCACTCGTCGGGACGCCCCCGGCGCCGCCCTCGACCCGCGAGCTCGTACGGGAGGTCAACGCGTTGCTGGCCGAGGTCGTCGAGCAGGCGCAGGAAGAAGGCACGATGCGCCGCGACCTCACGCCGGAGCAGGTCGTCGAGCTGCTCAACGTGATGGTCTGCCGCCCTGGCGCCCGGCCCGACGACCCGCTCACTACCGTGCTGCTCGACGGCCTCAGGGCGCGCAGGAGCGCTTGACCGCCTTGCCCGTGAGGTCTCGCTGGATCCGGAGCTGCGGCGCTTCGCCTGGAATTCCTCACGGAGGAGACCGCCACCGGCGTCCGCCTGGGCCCAAGAACGAACCGCCCCTCTCTGTCAGTCAGAGCTTGAGTCGAACCCGGCGGGAGGTGCTCACCTACATCATCTCTGTCAGTGCTTGATGGGCAGGTCCTTGCGGGCCTGGTCCAGGTCCTTGGCCCAGATCCACAGCCGGTAGGGCGGCGGCACCTCGTGGTAGCCGTACAGGCCGACCTCGGTCAGCGTACGCAGGTCCACGCACACGCGCTGATAGGCGTCCCCGATCGCCTCTGCAGGGTCGTCCAGGTGCTGGGTGCCGAGTTTGACGCAGGCGCGGTACTCGTACCCCAGCAGCAGATCCGGGCCGAAGTTCGCCCAGGCGCCGCGCTTGTCCTGCCATGCCGCCTCGGCCTCGGTGAGCAGCAGGTTCAGGTCGGAAGTGGGCGGGATGGAGGGGTAGATCACGAAGGTGGCGGCCCAGCCGAGCGCCACCATGTCGAGGTTGAACGTACGCCGCTCGGGATCGTCGCGCGGCGGCAGCGGATCGGAGGCGGAGCCTGAGAACCAGGGCGCGGTGTAGGCCAGCAGGCGCCCGTGGCCCTCGACGAGCTCGCCGGTGGCGACGACCGCCATCTTGCGTCGCGTCCCGTCCCGGCGGGTCAGCCGGGTCTTCACCATGCTCCGGTGTGCTTCGGCCGCCAGCTCGCCGGCGGTCAGGTGGTGCAGGGCGGCGTCCGGGGTGATGCGCGAGACGAGGTAGTCGCGCAGGTGCTGGGGGAGAGCGTCGTACGTGCCGTCCTGAAGCCGGGCCTTGGTGCGTTCGAGGGTCGCTTGGGCGGTCGGCGGGCTGCCGCCGTAGTGGCTCTCCGGGGTGTCGATCGACACCATGCGGATCGACATCTCGATCTTCGGCGTGTCGCCGTCGGTCACGTCGACGAACAGGTAGTCGTTGGCCGGGCGGCTGGGCCCGACGAAGTGGAGATCGATCATTCTTGCGCTCCAGTGACGGCGAAGACCTGGAGCACCAACATCGCAGCCGATCAGGATGCCACGACGACGGACACGCTTGTCCACACTGCCGGAGATCGTAAATTTCCGATTCGGCACCCCCAAGGGCGGCCCGACATGAAAGTTTCACCGCGAGAAAGTGTCACTGTTAGCCGCTGGCCAGCGGCGATGCCTTTCCGGCAGTGATCGCGACCGGTCCCGGCATTGACGCTAGGAAAGCGCTTTCCTACCGTTGCGGTCGTTCGCTCATGTGTGTGGCGTTCACAAATGTGAACGGCAGTCAGGAAACGACTCGCAAGCACGGGAGGAGAACAGAGATGCGACGCACCTCCAAACTGATCAGCGGCCTTACCGCCGCGATCACCGGGGTGGCCGGGCTGGCCATGACCGCGCAGCCCGCGTCGGCGGCCGACACCGCCCTGGTCGGATGGGCTACGCAGGGCGGCGGCACGACGGGCGGTGGCAGCGCGGCCACGACGACGGTGAACTCGTCCTCCGCCCTGACCAGTGCCCTGTCGTCCGGTTCTGCCGCGGTGATCAGGGTGTCGGGGACGATCTCCTGCTCCGGCATGCTCCGCGTGGCCTCGAACAAGACCGTCATCGGCAACTCCGGCGCGGTGATCGCCGGCTGCGGATTCAACGTCGCCAGCGCGTCAAACGTCATCATCCGCAACCTCACCTTCCGCAACTGGAACGACGACGGCATCAACGTCCAGTACTCCACGCGGGTGTGGATCGACCACAACTCCTTCAGCAACGGCTACGACGGAGCGGTGGACATCAAGCGCGCCAGCGACTACGTCACCGTCTCCTGGAACAGGTTCTCGAACCACGACAAGACCATGCTGCTCGGCCACAGCGACAGCAACGGCGGCGAGGACCGCGGCCACCTGAGGGTGACCTACCACCACAACTGGTTCGACGGGACCAACCAGCGCCACCCGCGGGTGCGCTTCGGCAACCCGGTGCACGTGTACAACAACTACTACTCCAGCATCGGCAGCTACGGTGTGGCGTCCACGTGTGAGGCGGGCGTCCTCGTCGAGGGCAACTACTTCGAGAACACCAAGGACCCGTTCCACCGTGGCGAGGGCAGCTCTCCCGCGGGCAACCTCGTCGCCCGCAACAACTACTTCGTGAACTCCGGCAGCGGCAGCGCCGGAGGCAGCGTCGGCTCGATCCCGTACTCCTTCACCCTGGACACCCCCTCCAACGTCAAGTCCATCGTGACCGGAGGTGCGGGCGCGGGCCGCATCAGCATCTGACCCCACTCGCAGACGGCCTCCCCCGGGTCTTCTCCACACCCGTGGGAGGCCGTCCCATGCTCGCGTACGCCTCGAAGAGGGTAGATTTTAATTCAGTCGCTTGACTTAAGCGGTGACGCTTTGGTTGGGTGAACCCGGATCGATGTCCACTCTGGGAGGTCACGGTGAGTCAAGCCGGCGGTGAGCAGGTGCTGAGCTACCCGATTCCGAGCCAGGCCGCGTTGGAGCCGCCCGCCGAGTGGGCGGAGCCGCGCCGGGACGAAGGACTCGTCGTCGGTGGACTCCAGAAAGTCCCGGTGCGGTGGTGAGCATGGCCGTTCGAGCCGAGCGGGTCAGCGCGACCCGCGAGCAGATCCTGACGGCCGCGGAGCGGCTCTTCGCCGAGCAGGGCGTGTTCGCCGTGTCCAACCGGCAGGTCAGCGAGGCCGCGGGCCAGGGCAACAACGCGGCGGTCGGCTATCACTTCGGTACGAAGGCCGATCTGGTACGCGCGATCGTGCGCAAGCACGCCGAGCGGCTCGAGCGCATCCGCGGGCGCATGCTGGCCGAGATCGGCGACTCGGCCGACGCCCGCGACTGGGCGGCCTGCCTGATCCGCCCGGTCACCGAACACCTGGACGCGCTGGGCAGCCCCACGTGGTTCGCCAGGTTCGGCGCGCAGGTGACGACCGACCCCGCGCTGCGCGACATCATGATCGACGAGGCCCTGACCTCGCCCACGCTCGTCGAGATCGTCACCGGGCTCAACCGGTGCCTGCCCCAGCTGCCCCCCGAGGTACGCGCTGAGCGCAGCGAAATGACGAGCCAGCTGATGGTCCACATGTGCGCCGAGCGCGAACGCGCTCTGGCCGAAGGCCGGCCCACGCCCCGGGCCACCTGGCACGACGCCGCGACCGGGCTGATCGACGCCGTGGTCGCGCTGTGGGCGGCCCCTTTCACACCCGACGAGCAGAGAGGAACTTCTGATGAAAGTACGCGTTGACGAGGACAAGTGCTGCGGCGCAGGCCAGTGCGTGCTGCTCGCGCCGGACGTCTTCGACCAGCGTGAGGACGACGGCATCGTCATCCTGCTGGAGGCGGAGCCCGCCGAGCACCTGCACGCGTCGGTCCGTGAGGCCGCCGCCGTCTGTCCCGCGGCCGCCATCGAGCTCAGCGAGAACGCGTAACACCCTCCCTACCGACTTCTCCCAGAAGAGAGCACGCGATGAGCGACACCTTGAGCCCGGCCGAGACTCCGGACTTCCCGATGGCCAGGGCGGCCGGGTGCCCGTTCGACCCGCCGCCGCAGTTGCGCGCCCTGCAGCAGGAAGGGCCGCTGGCCAGGGTCCGGATCCCGGAGAGCGGCGGCACCGCGTGGCTGGTGACGACGTACGCCGAGCAGCGGGCCCTGCTGGCCGACCCGAGGGTCAGCTCCGACGTCACCCGCCCTGGCTTCCCGATCCCGGCGCCCGCCGGAAGCGGCGGCGGCATCGGACTCAGCTTCATCCTGATGGACGACCCCGAGCACGCGCGGCTGCGCCGCATGGTGCAGGCGGCGTTCACCGTCAGGCGGGTGGAGTCCATGCGCCCGGCCGTGCAGAAGATCGTGGACGACATGATCGACGACCTGCTGGCAGGGCCGAAGCCGGTGGACCTGGTCGAGGCGTTCGCGCTGCCGGTGCCTTCGCTGGTGATTTGCGAGCTGCTCGGCGTGCCGTACACGGATCATGACTTCTTCCAGGAGAACAGCAAGACCATCATCAAGCGCAGCGTGGCGCCCGAGGAGCGGGCCGCCGCCGGCGGGCGGCTGGCTCATTACCTGGACGACCTGGTGGGCAGGAAGCTCGCCGAGCCGGGCGACGACCTGCTGTCGCGGGTGGCCGAGCGGGTGAAGGCCGGCGACCTGACCCGGCAGGAGGCCGCCCAGATGGGCGTGCTCCTGCTGATCGCCGGGCACGAGACCACCGCCAACATGATCGCGCTCGGCACGCTCGCCCTGCTGCGGAACCCCGGCCAGCTGGCCCTGCTGCGCGAGAGCGACGACCCCAAGCTGGTCGCCGGGGCGGTGGAGGAGCTGCTGCGCTACCTCAACATCACCCACAACGGGCGCCGTCGCATCGCGCTGGAGGACATCGAGATCGCCGGCCGGACCATCAGGGCGGGCGAGGGGATCATCATGGCCAACGACATCGGCAACCGGGACCCCTCGGCCTTCCCCGACAACCCGGACGAGCTGGACATCCGCCGTGACGCCCGCCGCCACGTGGCCTTCGGCTTCGGCGTGCACCAGTGCCTCGGCCAGCCCCTGGCCCGGATGGAGCTGCAGGTCGCCTACAGCACCCTCTACCGGCGCGTCCCCACCCTGAGCCTGGCGACGGACCTGGACCGGGTCCCGTTCAAGCACGACGGCGCGGTCTACGGCGTCTACGAGCTGCCCGTCACTTGGTGACCGCCAGCTCCGACAGGTTCATCGCCATCGTGTGGTGAACCGCCGGGATGAAGTCCAGGGCGCGCAGGGCCGTGTTCCGCAGGGAGCGGAGGGGGCCGCTGCCCACCGTCGCGATTCTCGTCATCTTGTGCGTGAAGGCGACGACCTCCTCGGCGACCGGGCGCCGCTCGGCCTCGTACGCGGCCAGGACCGTCTCCGGGGCGCCGTCGCGCAGCACCGCGGTGAGCTTGCCCGCCAGGTTGAGCGCGTCCTGGATGCCGGTGTTCATGCCCTGGCCGCCGGCCGGGCTGTGGACGTGGGCCGCGTCCCCGGCCAGGAAGATCCGGCCTGCCCGGTAGCGGTCGGCGAGGCGGTGGTGGACGCGGAAGCGTGAGCTCCAGACCAGGTCGGTGACCGTGGCCGGGTGGGCGACCGGGCCGCGGGTGTCCAGGAGCGCCTGGACGTCGGGGATGTCCGGGCGCTCGGGGGCCTCCTCGACCGTCGCGACGATCCGGTGGCGGCCGCCCGGCAGCGGGGCGACGACGGTCACCCCGGCCGGGGCGAAGTACAGGGAGACCTCGTCGGCGGCTCCCGCCCAGTCGAGGCGCACGTCGGCGAGCACGAACGACTGGGCGTAGGTGTCGCCGGTGAAGGAGATGCCGCTGTGCTCGCGTACCGTGCTGTGCATGCCGTCGGCGCCGACCACGTACGAGGCGCGGATCAGCCGGCCGTCGGCGGTCGTGGCGGTGACCCCCGTGGAGCTCTGCTCGACGCCCGTGACCTCGTACGGGCGGTGCACCGTCCCGCCCGCGGCCAGCAGCCGGTCCAGCAGCACCCGCTCGGTCACGTCCTGAGGCACCAGCAGCGTGTACGGGAAGTCGGTCGGCAACTCGTCGAAGCCCACCGTCAGCAGGATCCGGTCGCGGTCGCGTACGGTGAAGCGCGGCACGGTGACGCCCAGGGACACCAGCTCGTCGCTCACGTCGATCTCGCGCAGCACCTCCAAGGTGCGGGCGTGCACGACGGAGGCCCGCGAGGTGTCGGCGCCGCTCGCCGCCTTGTCCACCAGGACGGCTTGCACGCCCTGCCGGGCCAGCGCGGTGGCCAGGGCCAGGCCCGCCGGGCCCGCGCCGACGATCAGGACGTCCGTGCTCTCGGGAAGCTGTGCGTTCATGTCCGGGATCCCCTTGTCTCAGTAGTAGGTGCGCATCAGCTCGGTCGCCCAGGCCGGCTGGGCGGTCTCACCCTGCGGGCCGAACTCCGCCATGTACGGCTTGAGATCGAGGACCGGGCTGCCGTCGATGGCGTCCAGACCGCGTACGCGCACGTCGAGGCCGTCCACGGCGAGGAGGCGGCAGCGGGAGACCCCCAGCCGGTTCGGCCGGTTCTTGGCCCGCTGCGCGAAGATGCCCACCGGCGGCCAGTCCGGATTGCCTCTGGGGCGGCGGGCCGAGGTGTGCACGGCAGCCGGGTCCACGAGGTGGAAGAGGAACACCACCTCCAGGTGCGAGAACTCGTCAAGCCCGGCGAGCGAGTCCGGTGCGAAGCGCGTCCCGTCGAGGCGGATCAGTGCTTCCTCGGTGTTCCAGTCGTCGTCGAACGCCTCGGTGCGCCCGCCGACGACGGTGCCCACCGGTTGCAGAGTCACGGTCGTCATGGCTCCTGACCGTACGGGGCGGGCGTCGCCGGTGAATAAGTCACGATGACCGGGCGGCTCGCGGGCGCAGGCTGCCGCTTAGGTAGGGTCGGGGGCATCATGATCGGGCGTAATGCGGAGATCGCCCTCCTCGAGAAGATGATCGCCGAGTCGGTGACCGGCCGGGGCAACGCCGTCCTGGTGCGCGGCGAGGCCGGGATCGGCAAGTCGGCGCTGCTGGCGGAGGCCGCCCGCACGGCGGGGGATGATCTGCTGGTGCTGCGGGTCACCGGCGTGGAGTCCGAGGCGGAGCTGCCTTTCGCGGCACTCCACCTGCTGCTGCGACCGGCGCGGCACCTCATCCCCGCCCTTCCCGCGGCGCAGCGGGCGGCGCTGCTCGGCGCGTTCGGCGAGAGCGAGGAGGGCGCCCAGGACCGCTTCCTCGTCGGGCTCGCCGTGCTGACCCTGCTCGCCGACCTCGCCGAGGAGCGCCCCTTGCTCTGCCTGGTCGACGACGTGCAGTGGCTGGACCGGGCGTCGGTGGACGCGCTGGTGTTCGCGGCGCGCCGGCTGGAGGCCGAGCGGATCACCATGATCCTGGCCGCCCGCGACGACGGTGCGGAGCCGCCCGTCCACGGCGTTCCCGAGCTGAGGCTGACCGGTCTCACGCGGGCCGACTGCGAGACCCTGCTCGCGGAGTCGGCCGCCGATCTGGTGCCCGAGGTCCGGGACCGCGTGATCGAGGAGGCCGAGGGGAACCCGCTGGCTCTCGTGGAGTTCGCCGCCGTCCTCACCCCCGAGCAGCGGGCGGGGCAGTTGGCGCCGCTGCCGCTGCAACCGCCCAGGCTCTCCCTGGCCGGGCGGCTCGAGCAGTCGTTGCGCGCCGCGATCCGGCAGCTTCCCGAACGCACGCAGCTCCTGCTCCTGGTCGCCGCGGCCGAGGGCGCCGGCGGCCTGGAGCTCGTCCTGCGGGCGGCGGAGGGCTTCGGGGCGGGGCTGCCCGACCTGGAGCCGGCCGAGCGCCGCCACCTGGTGCGGGTCTCCGACGGGCTGCTGCGCTTCCGCCATCCCCTGGTCAAGACGGCCGCCTATCACGAGGCGCCGCTCGCGCGGCGCGTGGCCGCCCATCGCGCGCTGGCCGACGCGCTCGACGGCGACGAGCACGCCGACCGCAGGGCCTGGCACCTGTCCGCCGCGGCCGTCGGGCCCGACGAGGAGACCTCCGGCGTGCTGGCCGCCGCCGGAGACCGGGCCCGGCAGCGCGGCAGCCATGCCTCGGCCGCCACCGCGTACGAGCGGGCGGCGCAGCTGACCGTCGATCAGCGGTGGCGGGCCCGCAGGCTGGCCGCGGCCGCCGACGCGGCACTGGGCGCCGGGCAGCTGGCGCGGGCCGGCGCCGCGGCCGACCGGGGCCGGCGCCTGACCGACGAGCCCGTGGTGCTGGCCCGGCTGGTCGCCGTGCGGGCGGCGGTCGACTCCGAGCACGGCACGCCGGAGCCGGCGGCGCTGATCGACGCCGCCGCCGGCATCGCCCGCACCGCGCCGGCCGACGCCGCGTCCCTGCTCGCGACCGCCGCCGGCGAGGCCTGGTTCGCCGGCGACCACGCCGCGCTGAGGCAGGCCGCAGAACTGCTCGAATCCGTCGTGCCCGGCGACGATCCCGTGGCCGGGACGGTACGCGGCATGGAGCGCGTGGCGGCCGGCGACCCTGCCGCGGGCCTGCCGCTCATGCGCGCCGCCGTCTCGCCGCGCGACGCCACCGACCCGGTCGCCGGTACGTACGCGGTGTTCAGCGCGTTGATGACCGGCGACGCCGACGCGGCCTGCGAGCTGGCCGCCGCGCGCGTGGCCGCCTGCAGGGAGCAGGGCCTGATCGGCGCGCTGCCGCATGCCCTGCAACTGCTCACCCAGGCGCAGATCCTGCGCGGAAGGCACGCGGAGGCGGCCGAGTCGGGGGCCGAGGCCTGGCAGATCGCCCACGACACCGGGCAGGCGGGGCGGCTGCGGCACCTGCACGGCATCCTGGCGTGGCTCGCCGCCGTCGAGGGCGAGGACGAGACGTGCGTACGGCTCGCCCGGCAGGCCGAGGGCGCCGCCCAGGAACGCCACGGATCCGGGTGGGGCGGTTGTGCGCTGACCCTGCTCGACCTCGTACGTGCCCGCTATGAGGCGGTGGCCGGGCGGATGGCGCGGGTCCTCGACGGCCCGCTCGGCCACACCGTGATCGTCACCTTCGCCATAGCCGGCCACGTCGAGGCCTGCGCCCGGCTGGGGGAGCCGGAGCGCGCCTCCGAGGCGTTCGCCCGGTTCGACGCCTGGGCGGCGGCCAGCGGGCAGCCGTGGGCAGCCGCCGTCGCGCATCGCTGCCGCGCCCTGCTCGCCCCGCGCGACGAGGCCGAGCCGCACTACGGCGCGGCGCTCGAGTGGCACGCACGGGGAGGGTGCGAGTTCGAGCGGGCCAGGACCGAGCTGCTGTACGGCGAATGGCTGCGGCGGGCGCGCCGCCGCTCCGACGCCGGAGTGCGGCTGCGCGCCGCGATGGGCCGGTTCGCCGCCATGGGAGCCGCCCCGTGGGCCGAACGGGCCCGTACGGAGCTGGCCGCGACCGGCGCCCGCGCCGACCTGCCGGAGCTCGGGGTCGAGGCGAGACCGCTCGACGCGCTGACCCCTCAGGAGCTCCAGGTCGTCCGCCTGGCCGCCACGGGCGCCACGAACCGGCAGATCGGCGCCCAGCTGTTCCTGAGCCCGCGGACGGTGGGGTTCCACCTCTACAAGGCCTTCCCGAAGCTGGGCGTCTCCTCGCGCGCCGACCTGTCGGGCATCGACTTCGGAGATCGGATGGTCTGAGCTTCCCTTCGATGTCGAATCGGCGGGAGGCCGTTCGTGTAGCCGGTGAAGCCCGATGCCGGGCATCGTCCACGTCAAGGGAGGATCACAGCGATATGAGGCACTACCTGCTCAGCATCCAGCAGCCCGACGGCGGCCCGCTGCAGCCGGAGCTCCTGGAGCCGATCATGCGTGAGGTCGCGGCGTTCAACGAGGAGCTCAAGGCGGCCGGGGCCTGGGTCTTCGCCGGCGGGCTGCACGATGCCGGGGCGGCCGTCGTGGTGCGGCCCGGGGGCGGCGAGCCCCTGGTCACCGACGGCCCGTACGTCGAGGGCAAGGAGCACGTCGGCGGCCTGTCCATCGTCAAGGCCCCCGACCTGGAGTCCGCGCTCGCATGGGGCCGCAAGCTGGCCCGCGCGACCACGCTTCCGATCGAGGTCCGCGAGTTCCAGGGCGAGCCACGCGACCACCTGGAGTAGCCGCGCCGACGGCAGGGTCCCGCCAGGCGAATCTTGCCGGGACCTTGCCGAATCGGTGGCGGAGAAATCCCCTTCATCCATGCCGGGCCGCGGTGGAATGGGCGATGTCGTGCATCCGAGGAAGACGGGATGGCGCAAGTGCTCGATCGGGTCCGTGACGCCGCGGGTATGGCGCTGGTGGCAGACGTCGGCGCCGTCATCGAGGCCGCGTCCGACATGTCCGGGCGGTTCCGGAGCGGGGGCAGGCTGCTGGCGTTCGGCCGGGCCGAGGCGGCCGCGGACGCGGCGCACGTGGCGGTGGAGTTCACGCACCCGGTGATCGTGGGCAAGCGCGCGCTGCCCGCGCTCTGCCTGGGCGCCGACCCCTCGTTGCTGCCGATACTGGGACGGCCTCAGGACATCGCCGTGGGGGTCCGGCCCGCCACCGGTGATCTCGCCGCCGCCCGCGCGCTCGGCATGCTGACCGTCGCCCTGACGGCGAACGAGGATTGCCGGGAAGCCGACCACGTGCTGTCGGCGCGCAGCGAGGATCCGCTGGTCGCGCGGGAGATCCACATCACGGTGTACCACCTGCTGTGGGAGCTCGTCCATGTGTTCCAGGAGGCCACCGCATGACCGAGGACGCCTGTGAATCCTGCGTGACCTGCGGCGACGTCGCCGTACAGGTCCGGGTGGTCGGCCTGCTGCCCGCGGGGCTGGCACGGGCCGACACCGGCGCCGGTACGGAGGAGATCAGCGTGGCGCTCGTGGACGCGCGGGTCGGCGACACCGTGCTGGTGCACGCGGGCGAGGCCATCGCCGTGATCGGAAGGGACGGACAATGACCGGGACGCTCTATCCGTTCCTGCGGCGTGACCCGCTCGACCTGGCGATGTCCACGGCCGAGAAGGCGCTCGAGAGCCTGGAGCTGCGGCGGCGGGTGCTCGACGAGCTCGAGGCGCCGCTGGTGGCGTGCGCGGCGGCGATGGCCGCCGCGTTCCGCGCGGGCGGGCGGCTGTTCACGTTCGGCAACGGCGGCAGCAGCACGGACGCGAGATCGCTGGCGGCGCTGTTCACCGGGCGTGGGCTGCCCGCGGTGTCGCTGGCCTGCGACTCGGCGCTGGTCACGGCGCTCGGCAACGACATCGGCTTCGACGTGGTGTTCGCGCGCCAGCTCGCCGCGCTCGGCGGCGAGGGCGACATCGCCTGCGCGCTGTCCACCAGCGGCGGCTCGGCGAACGTGCTGAGCGGGCTGACCCAGGCCGGGAGCCAGGGGATGGTGACGATCGGCTTCGCCGGCTCGGGAGGCGGGCGCATGGCCGAGGAGCGGCTGGCCGAGCACCTGTTCGTGGTCCCGTCGTCGTCGGTGCACCGCATCCAGGAGGCGCAGGCGACGCTGTACCACGTGCTGGCCGTCCTGGTGTCAGCAGATGCGGGGTAGCGGGTCGCCCACGAGCACGTCCACCACCCTGGTGCCGCCGAAGGCGGTGCGGAGCAGGACCAGCCCGGCCGGAGCGTCGGCGACGGTCCCGACGATCGCGGCGTCGGCGCCCAGCGGGTGGGAGCGCAGGGTCTCGAGTGCCTGGCCGGCGTGCTCGCCGTCCACCACCGCCACGAAGCGGCCCTCGCAGGCCACGTAGAGCGGGTCGAGGCCGAGGAGCTCGCACACGCCGGTGACCTCGGGCCGTACCGGGATCTGATCCTCCCGCAGCACGACGGCCACCTCCGACGCGCGGGCCACCTCGTTGAGCACGGTGGCCACCCCTCCCCGGGTGGCGTCTCTCAGCGCCCTGACGTGCTGCGGCAGCGCCTTCAGCAGCTCGGAGACGATCCCGTGGAGCGGGGCCGTGTCGGACGTGATCGGCGCCTCGATGTCGAAGTCGCCCCTGGCCAGCATGATGGCCGCGCCGTGCTCCCCGATCGGGCCCGACACGATGACGGCGTCCCCGGGCCGCGCACGCGCGGCCGACAGCGTGACCGGCTCCTCGACGAGCCCGACTCCGGCCGTGGTGATGTAGCAGCCGTCGGCCTTGCCGCGCTGGACGACTTTGGTGTCGCCGGTGACGATCGCCACCTCGGCCGCCGCCGCGGCAGCCGCCATCGAGTCGGTGATGCGCCGCAGGTCGGCGACGGGGAAGCCCTCCTCCAGGATGAAGCCCGCCGACAGGTGGGCCGGCCGGGCCCCGCACATGGCCAGGTCGTTCACGGTGCCGTTGACGGCCAGGTCGCCGATGTCGCCGCCGGCGAAGAACAGCGGCGACACCACGTAGGAGTCGGTGGTGAAGGCCAGCTGTCCGTCCCCGATCCGCAGGAGCGCGCCGTCGTCCAACGGGGCGAGCAGCGGGTTGCGGAACGCCTCCAGGAAGACGGCCTCGATCAGGGTCTGCGTGGCCTTGCCTCCGGCGCCGTGGGCGAGCGTGATGAGCTCCTCCCTGATGACCGGCTTGCGGCGCCGGATCCGCTCGATGCGGTCGAGCACCTGCTGCTCGCGGCTCATGCCCGGCTCGCCTCCTCCGCCAGCGGCTCGCGAGCCGCCGCCCGCATCTGCTCCCGGCTGAACCGCCCGAAGTTGTAGTACGCGGCACAGGCGCCTTCCGAGGACACCATGCAGGTGCCGATCGGCGTCTCCGGCGTGCAGGCGGTGCCGAACACCTTGCACTCCCACGGCTTGAGCACCCCTTTGAGCACCTCGCCGCACTGGCAGGACTTGGGGTCGGCCACGCGCACACCGGGCAGGTCGAAGATCCGCTCGGCGTCGAAGGCGGCGTACTCGTCCGCCATGGCGAGGGCGGAGTGCGCGATGAACCCGAGCCCGCGCCACTCGAAGTGCGGTCGCAGCCGCATCACCCGGCCGATGGCCGACAGCGCGACGCGGTTGCCGTCCCAGGGCACCACGCGGGCGTACTGGTTCTCCACCTCGCAGCGGCCCTCGGCGAGCTGGCCGAGCAGCATGTGCACGGAGGCCAGGATGTCCAGCGGCTCGAACCCGGCCACCACCATCGGTTTGCCGTAGTCGCGGGCGATGAACCCGTACGGCTCGCAGCCGATCACCGCCGAGACGTGGCCGGGGCCGATGAACCCGTCGAGCCGCAGGTCCGGCGAGTCGAGGATGGCCTTGATCGCCGGAATGATCATGACGTGGTTGCAGAAGACGGAGAAGTTGGCCAGGCCCTCCTCCGCGGCCCGCAGCACGGTCATCGCGGTGGAGGGCGCGGTGGTCTCGAACCCGATCGCCATGAACACGACTCTCCGGTCCGGGTTGGCCCGCGCGATCTTGAGTGCGTCCAGCGGCGAGTAGACCATCCGGATGTCGGCCCCGGCCGCCTTGGCGTCCAGGAACGAGCCCGCACCGCCGGGCACCCGCATCATGTCGCCGAACGACGTCATGATCACGTCGGGCTGGCGGGCGATGTGGATGGCGTCGTCCACCCTGCCCATCGGGATCACGCAGACCGGACAGCCGGGACCGTGCACGAGGTGCACCTCGGGCGGCAGGTGGTCCTCCAGGCCGTGCTTGTAGATGGTGTGCGTGTGGCCGCCGCACACCTCCATGAACGTGTACCGGCGGCCCGGCCGGCAGCGCGCGGCGATCTGCGCGGCGAGCGCCCGCGCCCGGTCCGCGTCGCGGAACTCATCGACGAACCGCATCAGAGGCCCCCTCGCCCGATCTCACGTGATGTCCGAGGCACGCAGCGCGTCTAGCTCGTCCGCGTACGGCTGTCCGAGCCCCTCCAGGTAGTCGAGCACGGCCTGCGCCTCCTTCTCGGAGATCTTGGACAGCGCGAACCCGACGTGCACGAGCACCCAGTCGCCCGGCACGAGCCGCTCCTCGGCGAGCAGGCCGATGTTGATGCGCCGGCGCACGCCGCTGACGTCCACCACGGCCAGGTCGTCGTGCTCGGGGACGCGTTCGACGAGCTCACCGGGGATGCCGAGACACACCGGGCACCTCCTCGCCGAAGGTGACGGACTCCAGCACCAGCTCCTCGCCGCCGCTGACGTCGACGTCGTCACCGCCGCAGACGGGGCAGACGGCCAGCGCGTCCACCGACTCGGAGAGGCTGCCGCAGGTCTCGCAGCGCACGGTCATCGGCGTGACGACGAGCTCCACCTCGGCGTCCTGCGCGGCCGTGCCGGCCGCGGCCATCGTGAACGCCTGGTCGAAGGCGTCACCGACGACGGCGTGCCGGGCGCCGACGCGTACCCGGGCGGCCTTGACCCGCCTGCCCCCCGCCCGCTGCTGGATCAGCTCGACGAGGCCCTCGCACATCCCGATCTCATGCATGCTGCCTACATTCGTTCCATCTTCAGGTACCGCCGGATGTCCGGCCATTGGTGGACCATCAGCGCCGTCAGCCCGCAGACCACGAGCAGCGATATCACGCGTGACTTCCTCATCTCAGATCACCTCACCGGGGTGCCGGATCGCGGGAGCCCGGAACGGTGCTTTCCGCAATCATTTCCATAACCAGGGACTTCACAAGGCTCGCGGCCTCGCCGACCATCGCCCGTACGGGCTCGCTCAGCTCGAACAGCGCCTCCCCGACCGAGACCGGCTCGCAGCAGACGACCCGCACCAGGGCGGGGAGCCGGCCGAGCTGCCGGGCCAGCCGCAGGACCCTGACCGGGTCCATGCCGTGTGTCTCCACCAGCGTGTCGCTCTCGTCCGGGAGCTCGGGCTCGAGGACGGTGAGCGTGCCGGGAGCCTGGCCGCGCGCCGCCGCGTCCACGAAGACCACGCCCGCGTACTCCCGTTGCAGGGCGTAGGCCAGGTCCATGCCGCGGATGCCGAAATCGACGACGTCCACGCCTTCCGGGACGGCCGCCTCCTCAGCGAGGCGGCGGACCACCTCGACGCCGAACCCGTCGTCGCCCAGGAACACGTTGCCGATCCCGGCGACCAGGACGCGGACGGGGCTTTCGAGGGGCTCGATCTCCTCGGCGGAGTAGAAGAACCGGTGCCCGGGCAGCCGGGCCTCGCCCAGGTCGCGCCCGGGGTCGTCGTCGAGCGTGACCGCGACGTGGAAGGCGCCCTCGTCGTCCTGTTCCACGCTCTCCACCACCGCGACGCGGCCGTCGAGCACGAGGTCGAAGATGTCGGCCCGGTTCCCGGGTCGCAGCCGGACCCTGCTGCCCGGCCCGACCGGCACTCCGCCGACGACCACCTCGCCGGGGCCGGGGCTCTCCATCTGATCCCAGAATTCGCTCATGGCTCCGTCCTGCGCATGATGCCGTGGAGCCGCATCAGCTCCTCGGGCGTGAGGGACTCGCAGCGGTCGAGGATCTCCCGGGCGCGCGGGTCTCCATCACGGATCTCGTGCCGCTCCTCGTCGCTGAGCGCGAGCACGCTCAGCGTGAGGAGCTGGTCGATCTCGGTCGCGTCGAACAGGTCGCCCGGGCTCTCCGGCGAGATCTTCGGGTTGTCGTACAGGATGATCGGTGCGGACAGGACGGTGTCCTGCCCGACGAGCACCGGCCAGGCGCCGACGTTGTCGCAGCCCGCCGCGTACGCCCGCAGCTCCTCGGGCGGGTCCATGAGCGAGACGAACCGGGCGCCCCGCGCTCGCAGCACGGTGTGCGCGGAGACCAGCGTGCGGCGCATGGCCTCGTCGCGGGTGCCTCCGTGCCAGGGCGTCGTGTTGGCCACCTCGACCGTGATCCGGAACAGGTCCGGCCGCAGCCGCCGCGCGCTCGCCTCGATCCGGCCGCACAGGGCCTCCCAGCCGCGGGCCACGTCTCCGGGGCCGCGGCGGAGCCCGTCCGGAATGTCGAGCTTGGTGATGACGGGGCCGGACAGCAGCTCGTCCAGGACGAGGCCCGGCACGTTCACCTCGCGCTCCCGCGCCTCCTGGCCGGGCGGGTTGCGGGTCACGACGTGCAGGAAGCGCACGCACACGTCAACGGTGTCGCGGGGCCCGGCTTGGAGCAGGCACTCGGTACGCATCATCGACGGGCTGCCGTACCCCTCGGGGTGGACGCCGCCGATCGTCCAGCGGTGCCGGTTCTTCAGCGCCGACTCCCGGTACGGCCACAGCAGGTAGCCCTCGTACAGCACGGCACGCGCGATCTGCCTGACATGGTCCATGCGTGGTCAGCCTCCGCTCGTCTCCAACAGCGACCGCACCGCGTCGTCCCAGCCGAGCAGCGTGTGCCGCACCCGGTGCGCGTACAGGCGGTCGAACGTGTCGCGCTCCAGCCGGATCCAGGCGGTACGCGGGAAGTGGCGGTCCATCAGCTCCTTCCACACCGCCACCGGCATGCGGAAGGCCGACTCCGTGTCCCACGGCAGGTGGGCGGCCTGCAGGCGCCCCTCGTCCGAGTAGAACAGGGTGCCGGTGAACAGGAACCGCAGCGGCACCTCGCCGTCGGGCAGGCCGTGCAGGTACTTGGCCGCGGCCACGTCGAAGTCATAGGTGCAGGGGACGGTGACCGGCGCGGTGGTGGCGCCGGTGAAGGCCGGGACGTGCGTGACCGTCTGCGTCCACAGCAGGCTGGACAGGTTGCGTCCCCAGGCCGTGGGCGGGCCGAACAGCTCGGCCAGCCGCTCCCGCGCCTGCTCGTCGTAGCTGCGGTTGGTGGCGTCGATGCGGATCTGCGTGGTCAGCGTGAGCGCGCGGATCGGCGCGTCCGCCTCCAGACGGAGCAGGAAACGCAGCGCGGGCGCGACGGCGGGCTCGGTCGCGTCGACGCCGCGCACCTCGATCCGCAGCGCCGGTGATGTCGGTGGCATGGTGTCGGGATCAGGCGGGCGACAGGTTGGGCATGTCGGGGTCGATCGGGTCGTGCTTGGCCGGGTTGACGCCGGTCGAGCGCCGAGCCGTGGAGCGGCCGTCGGACAGGTGCCCGTCCTGCTTGTCGTAGTTGCCGCTCGTGTTGCCCTCGTGGACGCCCTTGACGTGGGCGGGGGCGTCGGGGCGCACGTCGCGCCGGCCCGTCTTGATCGTGCTCTTCTTGGTCATGTCGTGCTCCTGTCGGTGACCGGCGAGCACCGGTCGTCGAGGTCGGTGAAGAATCGGGTGATGTGCTGGCGTACGTCCGGGCCGCCCGTCAGCCCTCGCCACCGCGTACGGATGGCGCCGACGAGCGCGTAACAGTCGTCCACCGGCACGATCCAGGCGCCGCGGTCGCGGTCGGCGAGCAGGGCCTCGACGTCGGGCTCCAGCTCCTGGAGCGCCGGGTTCTCCCGCAGCAGCCGCTCCCAGGCGGGCAGGTCGACGGACGCCTGCACCGCCCCGGCGGGACTCGGGTAGTACTGGACCGGAAGCCCGGTGCCCGAGTCATGGATCACGAACACCGTGCGCACCGGCGTCCGCAGGCCCGCCCAGGTCTCCTCGTCCAGGCTCAGGCCGCTCAGCCGCAGGCGGCGCTCCGGCACCAGCCGATAGTGCCCGCCGCCGGCCGCCGCGTGGTCGAACAGCACCTGGCAGGCCCGGCACGCGCAGCGCAGCTCGCGCTTGGGCAGTTCGATCAGGTGGCGGTGGGTGGCGGGCAGCGGCTCGGCGCACAGCTCGCAGTCCTGCGCCGGATGCGGCCGCTCGCGCTCATTGGGCCGCGTGGCGAGCCGGCGCAGCAGACCGGTCATGTCGCCGGCGCCCGGCGGACGGCCAGGCTCTCGACCGGGATCAGGGCCGTGTCCGCGAACTCGATCTCGACCCGTTCGATCTCCGGTGCCGCGTCGTGCACCGCCTGCCGCATGGCGGCCGTGGACGAGCGGCAGGCGCCCGCCCGCAGGCGCAGGCGTACCAGGTCCTCCTCGACGGCGAGCACGTCGGCCGAGCTGTCGGCGATCGCCGTCTCCACCCGGGCCCGCGTGTCCAGCGGGTGCAGGTCGTGCAGCAGGAGCAGCGGCGAGACCAGCTCGTCCGCGGCCAGGCGCGCCGCCGCCTCCTCGCCCGCGACGGCCATGACCCGTGCCAGGCCCTCGCCGTACAGGTCGAGCAGCTCCCCGACGAGCTCGGTCGCGGCCGGGCCGGCCTGTTCGAGCAGGGCCTCGATCCTGTCGATGCGCTCGTTCATCGCCCGTCCCTAGCCGGAGAAGCTTGCGCCGAAGGTGGGCGAATGCACCTGCTTGAGCACCTTGCCGTCGCCCAGGTACATGTGCACGCCGCAGGGCAGGCACGGGTCGAAGCTGCGCACGGTACGCATGATGTCGATGCCCTTGAACGAGTCGGAGCCGTTCTCCTCGAAGATCGGCATGCCCTGCACCGCGTCCTCATAGGGCCCCGGCGTGCCGTACATGTCGCGCGGGCTGGCGTTCCACGGCGTCGGCGGGTACGGATGGTAGTTCGCGATCTTGCCCTCGCGGATCACCATGTGGTGCGAGAGCACCCCGCGCACCGCCTCGTGGAAACCGACCCCGATCGCCTCGTCCGGCACGTCGAAGTCGGTGAACACCTTCGTGCGCCCGGCCCTGACCTCGCCCATCGCCTGATCGAGGAAGTACAGCGCCATCGCCGCCGCGTACGCCACGAAGTAGGCGCGGGCGCGGTTTCGCTCGAGGGTGTTCGCCCAGCGCGGGATCTTCCACTCCAGCCGCGTCTCCGGGAGGGACGCGCTCCTGGGCAGGTTGATCTCCACGCTCTGCCCGGTGGAACGGACCGTGCCGGTGTCGACGAGGCGGCCGAGCGCCGTGGACCACAGCCGGGCCAGCGGGCCGCCGCCGGTGTCGAGCGCCAGGTAGTCGTCGGTGCGCGAGTCGTACCAGCGGGGGCTCATCACCCAGCTGTAGTTGCCGCTCTCCAGGTCGCGCTTCTGCGGCTTGGGCAGCGTCGTCTGGTTCCACGGGTGGCGCTGGTCCACCGGGTTGCCGAGCGGGTCGTGGGTGACGAACGTCTCCTCGGCCTGCCAGTCGTCGTAGTACGAGCTGCCCAGCAGGATCCGCATGCCGAGGTTGATGTCCACCAGGTTCGTGGTCAGCAGCTCGCCGTCCAGGACGATGCCCGGCGTGACGAACATCCGCCGGCCCCAGCCGTTCATGCTCCGGTAGTCGTAGTCGACCACCGCCGGGTCCTGGAAGGCGCCCCAGCATCCGAGCATCACCCGCCTGCGGCCGACCTCCTCGTAGCCGGGCAGGGCCTCGTAGAAGAAGTCGAAGATGTCGTCGTTCATCGGGACGGCCCTCTTCACGAAGTCGAGGACCTTCAGCAGCCGTGACATGTAGTCGGTGAACACCTGGGGCGTCGCCACCGTGCCCACGCCGCCCGGATACAGCGTGGACGGGTGCACGTGCCTGCCCTCCATCAGGCAGCACATCTCCCTGGTGATCCGGCTGACCTGCAGTGCCTCTTTGTAGAGGTCGCCGCTGAACGGGTTGAACGCGCGCATGATGTCGGCGATCGTCCGGTAGCCGTGGATGCCGGCGTTGGGCGCCTCGGTCGTCTCGGCCCGGCGCAGCAGGTTGGGGTTGGTCTCCTTGACCATCTGCTCGCAGTAGTCGACGAAGACCAGGTTGTCCTGGAAGAGCGTGTGGTCGAACATGTACTCGGCCGCTTCGCCCAGGTTGATGATCCAGTCAGCCAGGGGAGGCGGCTTGATCCCGTAGGCCATGTTCTGGGCGTAGATCGAGCACACCGCGTGGTTGTCGCCGCAGATGCCGCAGATGCGGCTGGTGATGAAGTGCGCGTCGCGAGGGTCCTTGCCCCTCATGAACACGCTGTAGCCGCGGAACAGCGACGAGGTGCTCTTGCACTCGACGACCTCGCGGTTCTTGAAATCGATCTTCGTGTAGATGCCCAGGTTGCCGATGATCCTGGTGATCGGGTCCCAGGACATCTCCACCAGCTCGCGGGTCTCGCCCGCCCGCTTCTTGGTCGGCTCCGTACGGATTGCCACCTCGCCGCTCTCCCTCTCAACCGTTTCCCCAGCGGGGGTCGAACCCGCTCGTCAGCTTGCGGCGGTTGTGGCGCCACTTGGGCTCCTTGTTCGCCGCGTTGTTGGTGAAGGCGCGAAGGCGGCGGATCAGCCGGCCGTACTGGCTGCTGAGCGCCACCGACACCGCCGCGCCGGGGGGTTCGTCCATGAACGGCATGAACTTGTCGGGGAAGCCGGGCATCGTGCACGCGATGCAGATGCCGCCCACGTTGGGGCAGCCGCCGATGCCGTCCATCCAGCCCCGTTTGGTGACGTTGCAGTTGACCACCGGGCCCCAGCAGCCGACGCGCACCAGGCACTTCGGAGAGCTGTAGTCGCGGGCGAAGTCGCCCTGCTCGTAGTAGCCGGCCCGGTCACAGCCCTCGTGCACCGTCTTGCCGAACAGCCAGGTCGGGCGGAGCATCTCGTCCAGCGGGATCATCGGGGCCATGCCGGCGGCCTGGTAGAGCAGCCAGGTCAGCGTCTCCATGAAGTTGTCCGGCTGGACCGGGCAGCCCGGCACGTTGACGATGGGCAGGCCGCCGGCAGAGCGGAAGTCCTTGCCCAGATAGTCGGCCAGCCCCATGCAGCCCGTCGGGTTGCCGGCCATCGCGTGGATGCCCCCGTACGTCGCGCAGGTGCCGGCCGCGACGACCGCCCACGCCTTGGGCGCGAGCCGGTCGATCCACTCGTTGACCGTGATGGGCTCACCGGTGACCGGGTCGTTGCCCATCGACGTCCAGTAGCCCTCGCCGTTGATCCGCTCGTTCGGGATGGAGCCCTCGACGACGAAGATGAACGGGCCGAGCTCGTCCCTGTGCGCCTGGTGGAATGGGGCCATGAAGGCGTCGCCCACCTCGGCGGCCAGCACCTTGTTGTGCAGGTGCACCTTGGGCAGTCCCGGCACGAGCCCGAGGAGGACGTCCTCCAGGCTCGGCAGTGTGGCGGCGGTGACCGAGACGGTGTCACCGTCACAGCTCATGCCCTCCGAGGTCCACAGGATGTGCACCTCTTCAAGGGCAGTCGGCGTTTGCGTGGTTGTCATGGCCCAAGCCCCCTTCTTGGCCCGGTAGAGGTTTAGGTCGCGCTCCGATTGGTAGCCGACCTGCGACTCTACGTAGCGGACATACCGTATTGAGGAGGGTTGTAAACCATGACCCACACCCTGCCGCCCCGTACCGGGCCATACGAGGACCTGCGGGAACGCGTGGCCGTCCGGCCCCGGCGCTCCCTGCCGCGTGCCGGCGCCCGGGGCGCGATCGGCGCCATGGCGATGTCCGGGCTCCGGCAGCTGACGACGTCGATCGGCCTGGTGGCGAAGGTCCCGCCCGAGTCCGTGCTCGAACGCACCATGCCCAGGATCTTCCGCCGGGTGCATCCCAAGCAGCGGCCGGCCCTCGTCGAGCTGGCGCACTGGGGGTACGGCGCGTGCGGCGGGGTGCTGTTCGGGCTGCTGCCCTCCACGGTGCGCGGCCGTCCCTGGGTCGGGCCGGTCTACGGGGCGGCGTTCTGGGCCGCCTTCGAGACGGCCATCGCGCCCGCGCTCGGCCTGCCCCGCCATCCCCGCACCACCGTGGAGCGGCTCGCGCTACTGGCCGACCATCTGCTGTACGGGGTCGTGGTCGGCGCCTCGCCCTGGCCGCATCAGGAGAAACCCGCCGAGGACTGATCGCCGTACGACCGGAGCCGGTCACGGGCGGCGGCCACGGCCACCTGGCCGAGGCTGATGCCGCCGTCGTTGGCCGGCACTCCGGCGTGGGTGAGCACCCGGAACCCCGCGCCGCTCAGCCGTTCCACCGTGCGCCCGAGCAGCAGCACGTTCTGGAAGACGCCGCCGGACAGCGCCACCGTCGCCAGGCCCGTGGCGTCGCGCAGCACGTGGCAGCAGCGCACGACGACCTCGCTCACGCCGTTGTGGAAGCGGGCGGAGATGACGGCCGGCTCGACCCCCGCGACCAGGTCCGCCGCGGCGGCCCGCACCAGATCCGCGCCTGCCACGACGAGGTCGTCGGACACGGCCGCCGGGTAGGCGGCCCGCTCGGCCGGATCGGCGAGTCGCTCCAGCTCGATCGCGGCCTGCCCCTCGTAGGTGATCGTGTCCCGCACGCCGAGCAGCGCCGCCACGGCGTCGAACAGCCGCCCCGCACTCGACGTCACCGGCGCGCCGCGCATCAGCGAATTCACGCTCGCCCACCACCGCTCATGACGCCGGGCCACGTCCAGCGCCGCGCCGTCGCCCTCCAGGTACGCGGCGGCCATGCGCCACGGCTGCCGGATCGCCGCGCTGCCGCCCGGCATCGGCACGGGCGCCAGGTGCCCGGCCCTCTCGAACGACACCAGGTCCGCCAGGAGGAACTCGCCGCCCCACAGAGTCCCGTCGAGCCCGTAGCCGAGCCCGTCGAACGCGACCCCGATCACCCGCCCGTGCTCGCCGTTGTCGGCCAGGCAGGAGGCGATGTGCGCGTGGTGGTGCTGTACGGCGGTCACCTCGACGTCGGGCAGGTCCAGGGCGTGCTTGGTGGACAGGTACTCCGGATGCGGGTCGTACGCGACCACCTCCGGGCGCACGCCGAAGAGCGCGGCGAAGTGCTCGATCCCTTCGACGTAGGACCGGAGCGTCTCGTAGTTCTCCAGGTCGCCGATGTGCGGGGAGACGAACGCGTGACGTCCCTTTCCCAGGCAGAACGTGCTCTTCAGCTCGGCGCCGCAGCCGAGGATGTGCCGGGGCGCCTCGTACGGCAGCGTGAAGGGGCGAGGGGCGTGGCCGCGCGATCTCCGCAGGATCATCCCTCGCCCCCGGAAGGGGCGCACCACCGAGTCGTCGGCACGGAGGTGGATGGGCCGGTCATGCGTGAGGAACGCGTCCGCGATGCCGCCGAGCCGGTCCAGGGCGTCGCGGTCGTCGTACGCGATGGGCTCGTCCGAGCCGTTGCCGCTGGTCAGCACGATCGGCGCGCCCACGGCGGTGAGCAGCAGGTGGTGCAGCGGCGTGTACGGCAGCATCAGCCCGAGGTAGCGCTCGCCCGGTGCGACCGCGCCGGCGACCGCCGCCTCCGGGAGGCGCGGCAGCAGCACGATGGGACGCGCGCGATCGGCCAGCAGCGCCGCGCCTATTGCGTCCACGCCGTCCACCTCGCACAGCCGCCGGGCCTCGTCCAGGTCGGCGACCATGACGGCGAACGGCTTGTCCGCGCGCCGCTTGCGCCGCCGCAGCTCGGCGGCGGCGCTCTCGTCGGAGGCGAGCACCGCGAGGTGGTAGCCGCCGATGCCCTTCACCGCCAGCACCCCGCCCGCCCGCAGCACCTCGGCGGCCCCGGTCAGCGGGTCGCCTGCCACACCCATCAGGCTGAGCGTGGGGCCGCAGGCAGGGCAGCAGATGGGCTGGGCGTGAAAGCGGCGATCGGCCGGATCGTGGAATTCGGCGCGGCAGTCGCCGCACATCTCGAACCCGGCCATCGTCGTCAGCGGCCTGTCGTACGGCATCGCCCGCACGATCGTCAGTCTCGGCCCGCAGTTGACGCAGTTGACAAAGGGGTAGCGGTAGCGCCGGTCAGCGGGGTCGGCCAGCTCGGCCAGGCAGTCGGCGCAGGTCGCGATGTCGGGCGACACCAGCGTGCGGGACGTTCCCGACGGGTCGCTCTCGACGATGCGGAACCGGCCGCCCGCCCGCGTCACGTGGGGGGTCGAGGTGACGGTGACCCGTTCGATCGAGGCCAGCGGGGGCGCGTCGCATTCCAGCCGTACCAGGAACTCGCCGATCTGGTCGCGGCCGCCCTCCAGCTCGACGAAGACGCCGTGGGCGTCGTTGCCGACCCGGCCCGCCAGGCCCAGCCGCGTCGCCAGCCCGTGCACGAAGGGCCGGAACCCCACCCCCTGGACCACGCCTTCGACCCGTACCCGAACCCCCATCATCACAGTCTGCAACGGAACCCGCACAGACTGAATCACCCTCGCCGCCTGCCCGTGTGTCGGCCGCTGCCTGCGCGCACGGAGGCGGCGGCCCGGCTCCCCGAGGAGCCGGGCCCACCGGGGGAGCCTCGGTCAGCCGCGCGAGATCAGTGACCAGCCGTTGTTGACGGGGGAGAAGGCCACGTTGTGGATCGGCAGGTGCTTCGCGGCGAACTTGCGCATCGTCTGGTAGCACTCGTTGTCGATGCCGCGGGTGTAGAAGGCGTTCCCGGCGACGACGGCCCAGCCGCCGGTGTAGGGGAAGGCGACCCGGGTCACGCGGTGCCCGCCGCGCGACAGCTCGCGCATCTTCTGGTAGCACGCCTCGTCGATGTTGCGGGCGTAGAAGCCCTTCGTGGCGACGACGGCCCAGCGGTTGCCGCCCGCCGGGGGGAAGGCGACGTGCACGACCTGCTGGCCGGCCTTGTAGTACGAGAGGATCCGCTGGTAGCACTCCTCAGGGATGTTGCGGGCGAACAGCGTACGGTCACCCGTGATCACCCACCCGCCTCCGGGGGCGAACGCGACGCAATGGATCCTGTTGCCGTCCGCGATCATCTGCTTCAGCTTGGCGAAGCACTCGTCAGGGATGTTCCGCGCGAAGTAACCGCCCTTCTGCGTCACAATGACCCAGCCGTTGGACGGCGTGAACGAGAACGAGGTGATGCCGGAGGCCGCCATCTTTCCCATCGTCTTGTGCGCCTCGTCCGGGATGCGGCGGTTGAAGAAATAGCCGCCGGCCGCTTCGGCCGGGCCGGCGAGTCCGAGGGTGGCCAGTCCGGTGGCGCCGGTCAGCGTGAGAAACCCTCTCCGGTCCATGTCAAGCTCCTCTTACAGATTGTGGATGCGCGTGCCAGTTCGGCCGCATCTGCGAGAGGATGCCATGATCTCGTGAGTTTTGCACACGATCGTCCGAAAAATCGGCTCTTGTCAGCGGTTCGGGGAGTTTGACCGGATGGGCGAGTCGGCCGGCCGCTTTCACGCTAGGAAGGCGCTCACCGCGGCGATGAACGCCTCCGGCCGGTCCCGGTGGACGTGATGTCCCGACGGGATCGTCGTCATGTGCCCGTCGGGTACGAGTCCCGCTATCCGGGCGAGCTGATCTTGCGGCAGTTGGCTCTGCTGCCCTCCGGCGATGACCAGGGTGGGGGCCGTGATGTGCTTGAGCAGGTCCCAGTAGGCAGGATCGGGCTCGTTGCGCTGGCGGTAGATGGCGGCGACGGCGTTCCAGTCGAAAGGCGCGTCGGGGTCGGGCTCTTCGGGCAACATCCGTGGCGGGTTCGCCGCCACCGGCGGCGGGGGCTCCTCCAAGATCAGCCGGTCCACGCGCTCGGGGTCTTCGCCCGCCAGGAGCCAGGAGACGACGGCTCCGAGCGAATGTCCGATCAACGTCACCTTGGACAGGCCCAGCGCGTCCAGGACGGAACGCAGGTCGTCTCGCATCAGCTCGAACGAGTACTCGCCGACCCGGTCGCTGCTGCCGTGCCCGCGCAGGTCCACCGCGTACACGCGATGGGTCCCGGCCAGCGCGGGCGCCACGACGTCCCACGTGGAGCCGCTCTCGCCGAGCGCGTGCAGCAGGATCACGGGTGGCGCCGACGCCGCTCCCTGTGTGCTGTAGGCCAGCCGCAGACCGTTCACCTCAACTGTGTCCATCCCCACAGTCTCGCAGCGGCGCGCCTGCGCGAACGGCCACGGGAGAGGTGACCCGTGGCCGCTCGGAACGCCGCCGCTACTCGCGCCGCCGCTTGCCGCCGTACAGGCCGACGGCCAGTGAGACGCCGAGAGCGGCCAGGGCGATCTGGATGCCGAACTCGATCCAGTCGACCCCGCGGGTGTCGGCGACGCCGAGAGCGGCGGCGATCGCGGTGCCGACCAGCGCCGCGATCACGCCGATCAGGATCGTCAGCCAGATGGGAATGCGCTGGCGGCCTGGGAGGACGAGCCGCCCCAGTGCGCCGATCACGATGCCGATGATGAGGCCGGAAATGATGCCAGTGATCTCCACGCTGAACTCCCCGGGAAACTCGGTGGTCCGCCTGTCCTGCACAACGAACGCGGCCACGGTGACGGTTCCTGCGTCAGGATCCGGTCACGGCCGGCGGTTGCCAGGAGAAGACGGCGGAGGCCCTGGGGGCGGCGGTGGACCGCTTCCAGGCTCTAGGCGAATCGGAAACCCGCGGGCTGGAAGATCGACGCGGCGAAGCTCTGGATGAAGCGCATGATCAGCGCCTCAAGCAGCATCATGGCGGCCTTGGCAAGCAGGGAGGCCAGGAACTCGGACAACTCTCTACCTCACTAACGAAACTGCACTTAAGGTCATATTTCGGTAGAAAGGTGTATATACGGTCACGCTTTAGGTGTCTATTCGGTGAACAGACGATGACTACTCCGAAGCCGGCCGTTCGATCATCGCCGCCACCACGGCCGCGGCCACGGCGCAGCCGAGCCCGATCCCCCAGCCCACAGGGCCGACCGGGCGGCAGCCGAAGAGCTGGCTGAGCCCGGGCACCGAGACGATCACACCCAGCGCGGCCAGGGACGACACCGCGGCGAGCACCACCGTCCGATCCCGGCCGCCCAGCGCCAGGGTCTGCATCAGCTGGGCCGACACCAGCCCGATGAGCCCCACCGTGTCCGCCCGGCCGCGGGTGCCGGTCATCCGTGCGAGCAGCCACGCCGCTCCGGCAGCGACGGCCGTGGTGACGGCGCGCAGGTAGATGTCGCGGGTCAGGGCGGCGCCGAGCGAGGCCTCGGGGCCCTCGGCGAGCAGTTTCTCCGGGCTCGCGGCGCTGGGCGGCCGGACGGCCACCGCCATGGCGGGCAGCATGTCGGTGAGCATGTTGACCAGCAGGAGCTGGCGGGCGTTGAGCGCGCTGCGCCCGGTGAGCAGGCTGGATCCCAGGGTGAAGGCGATCTCTCCGACGTTGCCGCCGAGCAGGATGCCCAGCGCGTCGCGTACGGAGGCCCACATGGCCCGGCCTTCGACGATCGCGTCGATGATCGTCTCGATGCGGTCGTCGATCACCACGATGTCGGCTGCGGCCCTGGTGGCGGGGGCGGCGTGCGACCCCAGCGCCACGCCCACGTCGGCCAGCCGGATCGCGGGCACGTCGTTGGCCCCGTCGCCGGTCACGGCCACGACGCTGCCGGCCTTGCGCAGGCAGGTGACGATCCGCGCCTTGTGCTCGGGCGTGACCCTGGCGAACACCGCCACCTCCGCCAGCGCCTTGGCCAGCTCGTCGTCGTCCAGGCCCTCGAGCTCGGGACCGGTCATGACGCGCAGGCCGTTCAGCGCGCCGGTCTCCGCGGCGATGGCCTCCGCCGTGCTGGGATGGTCGCCGGTGAGCATGACGACGCGTACGCCGGCCCGGATGAGCCCCTCCACGCTCCGCTTGGCCGTCGGGCGCACCGGATCGGCCAGGCCGAGGAACCCGAGGAAGCACAGGCTCTCGATACGGGACTCGTCGAGGTCGGCGCGGCTGGAGGCGGGACGCTCGGCGACGGCGAGCACGCGGTAGCCGCGCAGGGCGAGCCGGTCCACCTCCTCCTCCAGCTGCCGCCTGATCCGGTCGTCCAGCGGGACTTGCTTCCCGTCGATCACGATGCTCGTGGAGGCGGTCAGCACGATCTCGGGAGCGCCCTTGACACTCAGCAGCTGCCCCGACTCGGACCGGCCGAGCACGGCGTGGTAGCCGCGGGCCGGTTCGAAGGGCAGCTCGTCCACGCGCTGCCAGGTGCGCAGGCCGTACCGCGGCGTGACGCCGAGCCTGCCCGCGCCGTCCACGATCGCGCGGTCCGTCGGGTGCGGGATGGCGCGCCCGCCCTCGAACTTGGGCCCCGCGCGCAGCGCCGCGCCGACGACGGCCCTCAGCTCGGGTGTGGCCTCCTCCACCGCCTGATCGACCCGGCCGTCCGACACCCGGCGCAGGCTGATGTGACCCTCGGTGAGGGTGCCCGTCTTGTCGAAGCAGAGCACGTCCACCCGGCCGAGCGCCTCGATCGTGGACGGGTTGCGTACCAGCGTGTTGTGGGCCGACAGCCGCTTGGCCGAGGCGAGCTCGGCCACGGTGGCGACGAAGGGCAGCCCTTCGGGGACCGCCGCGACCATCATGCTCACCGCGGGTCCGACCGCCTGCGACAGCGGCGAGCCGCGGAGCAGCTCGACGGCCATCAGGAACAGGCCGGAGCCGAGGGCGGCGGGGAGTATGCGACGGCTCAGCGCGCGCAGGCGCAGCTCCACCCCGCTCGGTGGCGGGCCCTCCTGGGTCAGCCTGGCGGTCCTGCCCGCCTCGGTCGCCTCTCCCGTGGCCACGACCACGGCGAGGCCGTGCCCCGCCGCGACGGTCGTCCCCTCGTACACCATCGAGGCGCGCTCCGCGATGGCGGGCGCCGCCGTCGGCGCGTCGGTCTTGGTGACGAGCTGCGACTCGCCGGTCAGGGGTGCCTCGTCGATCTCGAGTCCGTGCGCCTGGATGAGCCTCCCGTCGGCCGGTACGGCATCGCCGGCCCGCAGCTCGATCACGTCCCCGGGCACCAGGGAGTCGGCGTAGCCCGCCACGGCGCCGGTGGGGCGGCGTATGCGTACCCGGACGGCGGTGGTCTCGGTGAGGCTGTGCAGCGCCCGGTCGGCGCTTCGCCGCTGGGCGCCGCCGAGCAGCGCGTCCACCCCCATCACGCCGCCTATCAGCACGCTGTCGAGCAGCGAGCCGACCGCGGCCGACACACCCGCGCCGGCGGCCAGCACCGGGGTCAGCGGGTTGGCCAGCTCGTGCATGGACGCGCTGAACAGGGACTCCGGGCCGGTGACCAGCGGGCGTGCCGGGGCCGTCCTGCGGCGGTCGGCCTCCGCCTCGGTCAGCCCCTCGGGCGAGGTACGGAGGCGGGCCAGGACGTCGCGGGCCGCCATGGCGTGCCAGGGCGTGTGGTCGGCGCGCACCGGCGCGGCCGTCCGCCCGGCGCTCCGGCCCGCCCACTCCCCGGCCACGATGGCGGCGAGCGACGTGCAGTCGCGCACCAGGTTGGCGCGTCCGACCGCGGCCGTGGCCGGGCCGAGCAGCGCCAGCCCGGCCCCGGCGATCGAGCCGCCCCCCGCCACCCACACGCTGCGGACGCTCGCCTTCCTGGCCGACGGCAGGCACCGGAGCAGCAGGTACGCGCCCTCGAGCGGGCCGATCACATCGGCGTCCCACGGGACCGCGCGCATCCCGCCGAGCACGCCGATGCCCAGGTCGGCCTGGCGCAACCCGCGCCGGCCGCGCCGCGACACCACGGCGACCGCGTGCCCCTCGGCCTGCAGCGCCCGCACCGACGAGGCCAGCCGGTTCCCGCTCTCGACCACCCGCTCCACGCCCAGCCGCCGGGCGAGCGCGGGGTCCCCGCCGGCCAGGATCACCTCGCACGCCGCCCTCGGGGCCGTCACCAGGGCCTCGGCGAGCGGATGCAGCTCGCGGGCCAGGTGGACCAGGGCGACCGGGGTCCCGTCCCGCGCCACCTCGACCGAGCGGACTCCCTCCTCCGGCGTCTCCGTACGGGGCTCGGCGCTCCATCCGTCGAGCTCCCGCCGGGCCGAGGGGTCGGTGAGGTCGAGGAGCGCGTACAGCCGGGTGTGCAGCTCCTCCGGATCCACCTCGGGAGCGAGCGGGACGACGCCGTCGATCGTCCACGCGCCCGTGGTGAGCACGGCGGCGTCGAAGACGACGGCGTCGATGCGGTCCATGCGGTAGAGCGCGTCGCGGTCGAGCACGATCGTGCCACGTCCGGCGAGGCTCCGGCCGACGGCGCTGGTGAAGGCGTCCCTGCCGTGGCTCGCGGCCCTGGGGATGCCGGCGATCAGCACGGACAGCCCCCGCTGGTTGTCGCGGCTGATCACCGTGGTGATGCCGTGCCCGGCCAGTGCCGCCACGCTCGCCGCGTCGGCGTAGCGCTCCACCGGCCCGCGGGGCAGCGGGGCCGGGCGCGGGGTCGCGGCGGCCCTGGTGTGACGGTAGGCCCCCTCAGCGGCGGCGAACTCCTCCTCGCGCAGCTCCCACGCCTGCGACCCGGCACGCGCGGCGGCGTACCGGCCGGCCGCGGCGATGGAGTCGATCAGCAGCGACGACGGCCGCATGGCCAGCGCGTACGTGACGATCCTGGTCACCGTCATCAGCGCGTCCGCGCCCGGCTTGCCGATGCGCTGCTCCAGCTCCCGGTGGACCCGCGGGGTGTTCTCGGCCAGCGAGAGGAAGCCGGGGACCGCCGTGGACAGACGCGGTACGCGGGCCAGCCGGCCGGCCAGGGCCAGCCCCGTGCCGGCCAGGTGGAGGCCGAGACTGACGGCGGCGCGGGCCTGCTGCTCCGCGCCGTCCAGGACACGAGCAGGGGCGGGTTCCCCGTCCGGTTCGTCGAGCTCCTCCACGACGGACACGAACTTGTCCACGTCGTCCGTCGCGGTGTCGCAGGCCACGAACACGGAGCCGAGCGCCCCGTTCACCTCGGCGCGCGGCGCGCCCAGCGCGCGCAGCCGCCCTTCCAACAGGCGGGCGGGCCGCTCGGTCCGCGGCCCGCCGATGTTCCGCAACTCGATGCGGACCCCTCCAGGGCACGGCTGTACCCGGCGGGAGCGCGGGAGGATGCTCCTTATCGGCTGGGGGAGCAGGTCGAGCAGCGTGTCAGCACAGCGCAGGCCGAACAACGCCATGTGGCCTCCCGTCTACGGCGTCGCGGCTTCACTTGCTCGGCGAGGTGCTCTTTCGCCTGCTGGTCGACGTTGACGTGGTCTTCCCGGCTGTGGTCTTCCCGGCGGTCGTCTTTCCGGCGGTCGTCTTTCCGGCGGTGGTCTTTCCGGCGGTGGTCTTGCGCCCGCCGGCCCCCGCGGTGGTCGTGGCGGCCTTGCCCCGGGTGGTCGCGGTGCCGCGCCGGGTGGTCGCGGCCCGCCCGCTGGGCGGCGTGGGCTCCTTGGCCGCCGCGGCGGTCTCCTGCGGCCGGCTCGGCTGCCGGCCGAACATCGGTGTCTGCCGCGGCCGCCGCTGCGCAATGACCGTTCCCGCGCCGATGGCGGCCGCCACGGGCCACTCGAGCACGCCGAAGACCGCGAGCGCGCCGAGCGCCCCGTAATAGGCCATGCGCTCCGGTGCCGGGAGGAACGTGCGGGCGACGTCCATGTAGTGGCCGAGCTCCTGCCTGCTGAGGCGCGGCATCTCCATGTGTGGCATCTCGATGTGCGGCAACCGGACGTCCGGCTGCCGGACCTGAATGCTCATCATCGGCAGGTCCAGCGTGTACTGCTTTTTACCGTCGGACGTGGCTCGCGGCTGGGCAACAGCCATGACCCCTCCTCCAGGACGAGGAAACCTGTAGGTCTCCCTATCCACCCCCAGGCCCGTTATTCCGGACAGGGGGTATTTGAAGGTTTTTGCCGACCCAAATTTGGGGTTGGTGAGAAGGCGGGGATCAGTCCCCGGACACCAGGCGGGCGGGGAAGCCACCCGTGGCGATGGGGCCCCAGCCGTCGATGTGGATGCGGATCAGCGACTTGTCCTGGCGGCGCATGGCGGCGCGGTACTCGTCCCAGTCGGGGTGCTCGCCGGAGATGCACCGGTAGTACTCGACGAGCCCCTCGAGGGCGTCGGGCATGTCGAGGACCTCGGCCCGGCCGTCGACCTGGACGTACGGGCCGTTCCAGTCGTCGGACACCACGCAGATCGACACCCGCTCGTCGCGGCGGGCGTTGCGCGCCTTGGCGCGGTCGGGGTACGTGGAGACCACGATCCGGCCGTCCCCGTCCACCCCGCAGGTGACGGGCGAGAGCTGCGGCCGCCCGTTCTTGCGGGTGGTGGAGAGCAGGCCGTGGTGCCTGGGGCGGAGGAACTCGAGCAGTTCGGGCAGGTCCACGTGGCGGGCGGTGGCGATGTTCGGAGCCATCTCATGTGCCTTTCTGTCAATCCTCAGTGCTCCGATCCTTTCATCCCCCATCGACCTCTATCCTTCGTGCCGTGAACGGTGAGCAGCTCCTCCAGCGCGTCCACGGGCTGGCCGCGAGCGGTGAGCGGGTCGTGGTGGGCATCGCGGGATGCCCGGGCGCGGGCAAGTCGACGCTGGCGGGCCGGCTGGCCGAGCGCCTCACGGCGTCGGGGCTGCCGGCGGTGTGGGTGCCGATGGACGGCTTCCACCTGGCCGACGTCGAGCTCGAACGCCTCGGCCGGCTGCGGCGCAAGGGCGCCATGGACACCTTCGACGCCCACGGCTACCTGGCGTTGCTGCGCCGCATCCGAGCCGAGACCGCCGCCGTCGTGTACGCGCCGTCGTTCGACCGTGAGATCGAGCAGCCGATCGCGGGCGCCATCCCGGTGCCGCCGGCCGCGCGGGTCGTGGTCAGCGAGGGCAACTACCTCCTGGCCGACGCCGATCCGTGGCGGCAGGTGCGGGCAGCCATGACCGAGGTCTGGTACGTCGAGATCGACGACCGCGTACGCCTGGACCGCCTCACCCAGCGGCACATCAGGTTCGGCAAGTCCCCCGATCACGCCGTCCGCTGGGTCGCCGAGGTGGACGAGCCCAACGCCGCCGCCATCCGCGCGACCCGCGAGAGCGCCGACCTGCTGGTGGACCTCGACGCGCTCTCCTGAAAGCGCCTTTTACGCGGCGTGCGCCTTGATCGCCACGCTGGTCAGGGCGAGGAGCAGGTCGAGGTCGGGCTCGGCCTCGACCTTCAAGGTCACCCACGCGTGGTCGGCGCAGAGCTGGACCTGATCGCAGTCGCCCAGTTCGGGCTCCAGCCGTTCGATCGCGGGCTCCGTCAGGCGCAGGCGCGCCTCGTCCGCGCCGGTCAGGCGCAGGATCTCGATGCCCTGGACCGTGAACGCGATGCCGCGCCGGTTGTCGCGCACCTCCAGCGCCGGCCAGGACAGCAGCTGAACCACCGCTCGGGCCAGGTACGGCCCGCGGCGCAAGGTCGATCTCCGCCTGGCGGAAATGACTGACACATATCCATGCTGCTGCATACGGCCACAATCCCGCTATCGGCTGTTCTTCAACTGTTATCCACAGGAACAGGCCGCCCGCCCGCCGCCGCACCGCGTACCAGGCGTTCTTCCTGGTCAAGAGGCGTTTGACCGGGTGATATCCCGCCCAGGCCGGGCAGCTGACAGATCCTGCGGAGAAATCGGGGGAAAGCGATATGTGCGGCATCTGCGGATGGGTGGATTTCGAGCGAGACCTACGGGACGCCGGGGACATCGCCCGGGCCATGACGGACACGATGGCCTGCCGCGGCCCCGACGACGAGGGGCTCTGGACGGCGCCGCACGCCGCCATCGGGCACCGCAGGCTCGCCATCATCGATCTCCCGGGCGGCCGGCAGCCGATGGTCGCCGACGACGGCGGGCGGGCGCCGGCCGTGCTGACGTACAGCGGAGAGGCGTACAACTACCGCGAGCTGCGCGCGGAGCTGGCCGCCCGCGGGCACGGCTTCCGCACCCAGAGCGACACCGAGGTGGTCCTGCGCGCCTACCTGGAGTGGGGTGAGGAACTGGCCGCCCGCCTGAACGGCATGTACGCCTTCGCGGTCTGGGACGCCGCCCGCGAGGAGCTGCTCCTCGTACGCGACCGCATGGGCATCAAACCGCTGTACTACTACCCGACGCCGCACGGCGTGCTGTTCGGGTCGGAGCCCAAGGCGATCCTGGCCAACCCGCTCGCGCAGCGGGTGCTGGACGCCGACGGGCTGCGCGAGCTGATGTCGTTCGTCAAGACGCCGGAGCAGGGGATCTTCAAGGGCATGTACGAGGTGCGTCCTGGCCAGCTGGTACGGGTGGGCCGCGAGGGGATCAGCAAGCGGCGCTACTGGCAGCTGGAATCCAAGGAGCACCCGGACGACGTCGACTTCACGGTCAAGACGGTGCGCGGCCTGCTGGACGACATCGTCACCCGCCAGCTGATCAGCGACGTGCCGCTGTGCTCGCTGCTGTCCGGCGGCCTCGACTCCAGCGCCATCACCGCGATCGCCGCGAAGGGCCTGCGGGACCAGGGGCTCGGCCCGGTCCGCTCGTTCGCCGTCGACTTCGCCGGCTACACCGAGCACTTCAGGCCCGATTCCACCCGCTCGACGCCCGACGCGCCGTACGTGCACGAGCTCGCCGGGCACGTCGGCGCCGAGCACACCGACATCGTGCTCGACTCGGCCGAGCTGATGAACCCCGCCGTGCGTGCCGCCGTGCTGCGCGCCCGCGACCTGCCGGTCGGCATCGGCGACATGGACAGCTCGCTGTACCTGCTGTTCAAGGCGATCCGGGGGCACTCCACCGTGGCGCTGTCCGGGGAGTCGGCCGACGAGGTCTTCGGCGGCTACCGGTGGTTCCACGACCCCGAGGCGGTCGGGGCCGACACCTTCCCCTGGCTCGTCGGTGGGCTCTCCCCGCTGACCGGGGTGGACCGCCTGCTCGAGGACGACGTGCGGCGCCTCCTCGACCTCCCCGGCTACCAGGACGAGAGCTACCGCAGGGCGCTCGCCGAGGTGCCCGCCCTGACCGGCGAGACGGGGCACGAGCGGCGCATGCGGCAGATCAGCTACCTGCATCTCACCCGGTTCGTGCAGATCCTGCTCGACCGCAAGGACCGGATGAGCATGGCCGTCGGGCTGGAGGTGCGCGTGCCGTTCTGCGACCACCGGCTGGTGGAGTACGTCTTCAACGTCCCCTGGGCGCTGAAGACTTTCGACGGGCGCGAGAAGAGCCTGCTGCGCGCGGCCGCCGCCGACCTGCTGCCCGACTCGGTCCTCCAGCGCGTCAAGAGCCCTTACCCCGCCACCCAGGACCCGGGCTACGACCAGGCACTGCGCGACGAGGCCCGCGCGCTGATCGAGCGCGGCGACCCGGCCTGCGCACAGGTGATCGACCTGGACCGGGCGCGTGCGTTGATCGACGGGCCGGCGGCCGAGAACGGCGGCGACCGCGCCGCGCTGGAGCGCATGCTGCAGCTCGACGCGTGGCTCAGGGAGTACGAGGTCCGGCTCGCCCTCTGATCGACGAATCCTTGGCCGGCGGCGCACTCTCGCCAACCGCGCTTCCGGCAGGGCAAAGAGTTCGTGCCGATATGAGCGACACGCCGGGTAAACCGATCGCTGCTGGCATCTAGTGGGAACTTTCCTCGCATTCGACATAAGAGACGCTTTGTCGGGTTCGGGTTACTAGCCCGAGGAGGAAGTATGTATCGCCCGTTTGGTGCCACCTTCACAGCGGCCCTGGCCACCATGATCTGCATGTCGGGTGCGGCCCACGCCTCGCCGTCGGTCGACAACATCGCGCATCGAGGCGGCGCCGCGTACGCGCCCGAGAACACCATCGCGGCCTGCACCATGGCGTGGATGCAGCGGGCCGACGCGTGCGAGTTCGACATCCAGCAGACCAAGGACCAGCAGCTCGTCCTGATCCACGACCAGACGCTGTCCCGCACCACCAACGTCGAGCAGGTCTTCCCCGACCGGTCCCCGTGGCGGGTCGCCGACTTCACGCTCGCGGAGATCCGGCGGCTGGACGCCGGTTCGTGGTTCTCCTCGGGGTTCCGCGGCGAGAAGGTGCCCACTCTCGGCGAGGCGCTTCAGGCCATGCGGCGGTACGGCGTCGGGCTGCTGCTGGAGATCAAGCACTCGCCGGGCAATACCGGGATCGATCAGCGGGTGGCCAACCTCCTGCGGCAGAACCGTTCGTTGTGGAGCGGCCGTGGGCTGGTCGTGCAGGCGTTCGACTGGAACGCGATGCGGTCCTTCCATCGCATGATCCCCGAGGTCCCCATCACGCTGCTCGGCAAGCCGGACCTGAGCAAGCTCTCCGACCTGGGCACCTTCGCCAAGGGGATCAGCCTGCCGCGCTCCAGCCTCACACCGGAACTCGTCAGGACAGTTCACGGCAAGGGCATGCGGGTCTACACCGGGCCGACGGACCGGCCTGTCGTCATGCGTCGCCTGCTCTCGTACGGCGTCGACGCCATCATGACGAACCGGCCTGGCCAGCTCGACAGCATCAAGCGGTACTGGTAAGTAGCGAAAAATGTCAGTACCAGCCCCTTCAGATAGTTCATTCATGAATGCGACGATTGGAGTCGTTTGTCCCCCTGAGCGATAGGCGAATGCATGACAGACGAACAAGGGCGAAGGGCTCTCGTGGTGAGGGGCGGCTGGGAAGGGCACGCCCCGGTCGCGGCCACCGAGCTCTTCGTCCCCTTCCTGGAGAAGCACGGGTTCGAGGTGCACCGGTCGGACTCCCCGGCCCCGTACGCGGATCCGGCGTTCATGTCCGGCGTCGATCTCATCGTGCAGTGCTACACGATGGGCACGATCGAGCAGGCGGAACTGCGGGGCCTGGAGGCCGCGATCCAGGCGGGCACCGGAATGGCGGGCTGGCACGGCGGCATCGCCGACTCCTTCCGCAACTCCTCCGACTACCTGCACCTCATCGGCGGGCAGTTCGCCTGCCACCCGGGCAAGGACCCGGCCGAGCGCGAGGGCTCGCAGGCTGACAACTTCGTGCCGTACACCGTGAACATGCTGCCCGAGGCGGCCACGCACCCCATCACCGAGGGCATCGCGGACTTCGACCTCGTCACCGAGCAGTACTGGGTCCTGACCGACGACTACATCGACGTGCTGGCGACGACGACGCAGAAGGTGCGCCCGTGGGACCCCTGGCACCGGGAGGTCACCTCGCCGGCGATCTGGACCCGGCAGTGGGGGAGTGGGCGGATCTTCGTCGCGACCCCGGGGCACAGCCTCGACGTCCTGGAGAACGACAGCGTGCGCACCGTCATCGAGAGGGGAATGCTGTGGGCCAGCAGGTGAACGTCGGCGTGGTCGGATGCGGCGCCATCTCGGCCCAGTATTTCCAGACCATCGACCGGCTGCCGCACGTCCGGCTGGTGGCCGTCGCCGACCTCGACCTCGACCGGGCGCGGGAGGCGGTGCGGCCCTACGCGGGGGTCGACGTGGTGAGCGTGGCGGAGCTGATGGCGGATCCGCGCGTGGACGTCGTGCTCAACCTCACCGTTCCGGCCGCGCATGCTGAGATCGCGCTGCAGGCCATAGCGGCGGGCAAGGACGTCTATTGCGAGAAGCCCCTTGCCGCGACCGTGGCGGATGCCGGGCGGATGCTCGGGGCGGCCGACGCCGCCGGGGTACGCGTGGGCTGCGCGCCCGACACGGTGTTGGGGACGGGTACGCAGACGGCGCGCAAGGCGATCGACGACGGGTTGATCGGCAGGCCGATCGCGGCGACCGCGACGATGATGACTCCCGGCCACGAGCGCTGGCACCCCAACCCCGACTTCTACTACGTCCCCGGCGGCGGCCCCCTCCTCGACATGGGCCCCTACTACATCACCAGCCTGGTGACCCTGCTCGGACCCGTGACGACGGTCATCGGGGCCGCCAGCCGCACGCGTGCCAAGCGTACGATCGGGTCAGGCCCCCGGCGGGGTGAGGAGATCCCGGTCACCGTCGACACCCACGTCACCGGAGTGCTCGTGCACGAGTCGGGAGTGCTGACCACGCTGGTGATGAGCTTCGACGGGGTGGCGACCAAGTCGCCCAACATAGAGGTGCACGGGGAGAAGGGCTCGCTCGTCGTACCCGATCCCAACCGCTTCGACGGGTCCGTCCTCGTGTCGGGGATGGGCGAGGAGGGATGGCGCGCCCTTCCCGAGGCGGCCGGCTACGTCGAGGCGGGGCGCGGCGTGGGTCTGGCGGACTTCGCCTCGACCCCGGCGGGAGAGACGGCCCGTACGGACGGATCGCTGGCCTTCCACGTGCTCGACGTCATGGAGTCGCTGCTGGCCTCGGCCCACTCCGGGGCGGCGGTCACCATCACGAGCACCTGCGCACGGCCCCGCCCCGTGGACCACATGCGGTGAAAGAAGCGGTCGGCGGCGCGCTTTCCGGTCCCCGGGAGAGCGGCGCCGCCGGCCGGTTCACTCAAGGAGTGATGATCGCCAGCTGGTCGACGTAGTCCTCGGTGAGCCAGAGGTTGTCGTCTGATCCGCTAGTGATGTCGAACGCCCCGGAGAAGGTCGTGGGCAGCTCGTATTCGCTGATGTCTCCCGACGTGGTGATGGTGCCGACCTTGTCGCCGATCTGCTCGGCGAACCACAGGTTGTCGTCCGGCCCCGTGGTGATGCCCCACGGGAAGGCGTTGACGTCCTCCAGCTCGTACTCGGTGAAGCTGCCCGAGGTGGTGACGTTGCTCACCTTCGCGTTGGCGTCGGTGTACCACAGGTTGCCGTCCGGGCCCGAGGTGATCCCTATGGGGATAGCGTTGGAGGACGGGATGCTGTACTCGGTGAACGTCCCGCTGGTGGTGACCTTTCCGATCTTGCCCGTCAGCGACTCCGTGAACCACAGGTTGTCGTCCGGCCCCGCGGTGATGCGCATCGGGTAGGCGTCGCTGGTCGGCAGGCTGTACTCGGTGATGGTGCCGCTGGTGGTGATCTTCCCGATCTTGTTGCCCAGCTGCTCGACGAACCACAGGTTGTCGTCCGGTCCCGCGGTGATGCCCCACGGGTAGGCGTCGCTGGTGGGCAGGGTGTATTCGGTGATGGTGCCGCTGGTGGTGATCTTTCCGATCTTGTTGCCGACCGCCTCTGTGAACCACAGGGCGCCGTCCGAGCCGACGGCGATGTGGCCCGGCTGGGAATCGGTGGTGGGAATGGAGTATTCGGTGAACAGTCCCCCTGTGGTGACCTTCCCGATCTTGTTGGCGGTGTTCTCGGTGAACCACAGGTTGTCGTCCGGCCCGCTGATGATGCCGACGGGAGTGGCGGGGCTGGTCGGAATCTCGATCTCGTCGATCGAGGCCCGCTGGGCCTGTGCCGCGAGCCTGGCAGCCGAAGCGTGCCGGCGCGGGGGCGGGAATTTGCAGCGTATGTGACGGTGCTCGGGCATCCGTTTGAGTTTGAGACAGAGCTTCACCCACGGGCGTAGGGGTGACGGGTCGGATTCCGCGTCAGCGGATGCGGTCGAGAGCGTGCTTGCCGCCAGTGCCAAAGCCATGGCCACGAGCGGATACTTCAGACGTCGAGAACGCATGACATCCTTTCCGGACGAAGAGCGAAAGGCCGCCGGACCCGCATGGCGCATAGGGACTCTCGGCTGTCATGCCGCCACCAGCCGAGCCCTGCGGCACCGGCGCGACCTTTGACGCCCGATCTGGCCGTGATCGCTCCGGTGCTCCCAATATCACTTACGGTCACCGCCTGCTCCGGACCATCCGTGTTCGTGGCTGGTCATGGAAAAGTCAACTCATCGGCGGTCTCTTGGAGGCTCGGCTTTCTGGTCGGAAGGCGTCCGTTCAGGCGACCGAGTGACTGATGGTGGCCCTGTAGGTCCCCGAGATGGCGGAGGCTGGGATGGTGACGACGACCGTCGGCGCCCAGCTCGTCGATTGGCTGATCGCCGAGATTTTGCGCCCGTTGAACGCGGTCACCGACGTTGCCAGAGAGCGTCTGTCGTTCGCGGTGGGCTGGCCGGGGACGCGGTTGCCGGTGCCTGACTGGGCGGTGACCGGGCCGGACCAGTAAGCGGCATTGCCTTTCGTGATGGTCTGCGTGGGTGTCGCGACGGTGGTGAAGTCAGTGGACGTGACGGTTGCCGTCCAGGGGGGAATCCCGATCCTGGTGTCGGTGACGTTCACCGTGCCAAGGGAGGCGCTGATCGTGGCGCCCCTGGAGACGTTTCCGAAGTTGACCGTGCCGCTGGGCACGGTGACGGACAGCGTGGCGGCATGCCGGCCGAGCGCCCTGCTCGGCACCGTCCTGGCGGCCTGGGCCGCCGACGGGTGAAGGGAGACCAGCAGCACGGCCGACGCGAGCAGCGACCAGCAGACTCGCGTTACGGAGCCATCGGCACGGCTCGTCCTCATTCCGATTCCTCGCAGCGCGTGGAGCGTCAGCTAAATGGTGTGCGCGAACGTTGGCAGCCTAGATCACCGCAGCCCCTGGGCATTCCCTCGCCGCGTATGTGTATCGCAAGCCTGACGTAATGGCCTCGGTAAGGACGCCGATTCGGCAGCGGCGCTCGGATGCTGTCGTTTCGTCCCCGCTATACGGTGAATTTCCAGGAAGGGGCGACGACGGAAGATATGTGGCGTCCCCCACGCGCAAGCCAAGAATTGTCCATGCACCGATGCGTCCGGTTTTTCTTCTGTGACTGCTGCGAAGAATGTGACTATGCAGGCAGCCCGGGCACTGGGCGGCAATCGATGAAGGAGACAGCAGTGTTCAACCGTCGTCTGGGCTCTTCTCTTGCGGGTGCCGCCGGCCTGGTCGCAGCCGTGGCCATGACCGCGCCCGCGCAGGCCGACACCACCTGCGCCGCGAGCACCACCTGCCCCACCACCGTGACCTTCACGGTGACCGCCGAGGGAGGACTGTCCATAACCGTGCCGGGCCCTCCCGCCGTGGACCTCGGAAGCGGCAACTCGGGCGGCCAGATCAGCGGCCACCTCGGCTCGGTCACGGTGCAGGACCAGCGCGCGGCGCTCAACGCCACCTGGGTCGCGTCGGTGGTCGCCGCATCGGGAGGCTTCACCACCGGCGGCAGCACGGGTGCCGAGACCATCCCCAATACGGCTGTGCTGTACTGGTCGGGCCCGGCCACAGCCACCTCGAACACCGGCGGAACATTCGTGCCAGGCCAGCTCACCGCTGCCGCCGCCGAGACACTGTCTGCCACACGCACCGCCTTCAGCAAGACGACCGGCTCCGGCGACAACTTCGCCACCTGGAACCCCACTCTGGTGATCAACGTCCCCGACGCCGCGGTGGCGGGCACCTATACGGGCACGGTGAACCACTCAGTCGCGTAACGCGTACATGTCTCGATCAACGTTTCCCCGCTCCGCCTCCGCGACGCTGCTCGCGTTCCTTCTGCACGCCATGATCGGCGTTCCGGCGGTCGCGGACCCGGAGCGGGGACGTGCGCGCCCCTCGGACGATGGCACGATCAGCATCAGGCTGCTGGAGATCCCCGCCAACCGGGTGGACGACCCGCGCTCACATGTGTTCATCGTCGACCATGTCAATCCGGGCACCGCTTTCACCCGGCGCATGGAGATCCGCAGCACTTCGGACGAGGCGCAGCATGTCGAGCTCTACCCGGCCGCGGCCTCCGTCGGTCGCGGCCGCTTCACCTTCGCGCCCGACCGCACCGCCAACGAGCTGACCTCGTGGATCAGGCTCGACCGCTCAGCGGTGGACCTTCCGCCGCACGGCAGCGCGCGGCTGAAGGCCCGCGTCGCCGTGCCGCGATGGGCCAGCAAAGGGGAGCGCTACGCCGTCATCTGGGCCCAGGTCTCGTCGGACAAGGCGAACGGCACCAACGGAAACGTCACGCTCGTCAACCGCGTCGGAATCCGCGCCTATCTCGATGTCGGGCTCGGCGGGGACCCGCCCTCGGACTTCCAGATCGGCACGATCACTCCCCAGCGGACCGACGATGGGCAGCCCAAGGTCGTGGCGGCCGTCGCCAACACCGGCGAGCGCGCCATCGACATCGACGGGCACCTGACGCTGACGGAAGGGCCGAGCTCCATGAGCGCCGGGCCGTTCCAGGTCGCCCGTGGCACGACCCTGGCACCCGGCCAGCGCGGGGACATCACCGTGGAGCTGGGTGATGAACTCCCCGACGGGCCGTGGAAGTTCGAGCTCATCCTCAGGAGCGGCCGGGTCGCCCGCACGACGACCGGGACGCTCACCTTTCCCGCCAAGGCCGGAACGTGGGGCCTGGCGGCTTCGGTGGACTCGCCCTGGATCCTGATTCTCGCGCTCGCCGGCCTCGTCAGCCTGATCGCCGCCGCGGTGATGGTCTTCTTCCGCTTCCGCCGTACGCGCGCGCAAGCCACCGGCTGACACCAGCCAGGAGCCCAGCGGTGCGCGTCTAGATCCTGCGCGCGATCGTGACGATCGAGCGGCCGGCATCGGTGACAGGCTCGCGGTGCCAGCCACCGTACTGCGCCTCGATCTCGAAGCCCGCCTCGCTGAGGAACGTCCCGAGTTCCGGCACGTCGAGGAAGCGCAGACTCGCACGATCGACGCGCAGGACGGCTCCGTCCTGGTCGGCAGTCGTCTCGGTGAACGTCACCACGTCGTCGACCACCGACTCGACGTGGTGCGACACGCGGAGCCGACGGCCCTCTCCGTCCACGATGTCGATGGCGTTCGACGGGTTCCACTCTTCCCACTGGCGCGCCCTGGGGTTGCGCGTCTCGAAGACGAACTGGCCGCCGTCATATAGCGCCCTCCGGATCGCGGCCAGCGACTCCGACAGCTCTTCGTCGGTGACGAAGCACTGGAAGGCGTTGCTGGCCATGATCGCCAGATCGAACTCGCGATCCCAGGCCGCGTCCGCCGCGACGCCGGCGACCCACTCGATGTCCGTGCGCCGCCGGGCCCGTTCCAGCGCGGCCAGGTCCGGGTCGAGCCCGACGAGACGCCCGCGGTGACCGAGCGCGCGGGCTTGGTGGAGCATGCTTCCGGTGCCGCACCCCACGTCCAGCACGGCGTCCGCGGCCATCACGAACTCGTCGTAGAACGCGCTGCTGGGATACCGGACGGGGTCCCACGGGTTGAGCACGTCGTACAGGGCGGCGGCGTCGGCATCGGTGAACATCCCCGCAGTATCACGACACTGTCAGCGGCTGCCAACCGAATTTCCAGGTCACCCGTTCCTGGAATCGCACCCGTACGGCGCATCATGACAGAGGACGGGAAGCCGGCTGCTCGCGTCCAGCACCACGCGATCGCCCAGCGGCTCCTCCAGCCTGATGACGTCCTCGCCCCACAGGCCGACGCCCGCGCACGGACCGGAGACCTGCTCGGCGACATAGAGGCCCAACACCACCACATCCGACCGCTCGCTGACGCGTAGCCGGGCGTCGGGCGGCTCGCCGCCGCAGGAGCCGTACGCGTATTCCACCAGCAGCGTGCGTTCGTCGAGCACCTTGACGTCTGTGACCCCCTCGCCTGACGCGTGTTCGCCCACGGCGTCCACGATGCTGACCATCGCGCCCCGATCGACCGCGACACGGTCGATCGGGCCGGGCAGGTTCGTGAAGTGCAGCCGCCACGCGGGCACGGTCGCCATGCCGCGTACGGTCTCCAGCCGCATCGTCGTGAGGGTGGCCCCGGTCAGCTTGTACGTCTTGTCATCAGGAAAGGTGTACTCCTCCGGCCAGGGGGACAGCGCCATCAGCGCCTCCCGCGGCTCGATCACGGGGACCCGCATCGTGGACCCGTCGTCCCAGCGGATCTGGGCCCCAGCCGGGGGAGCGGGGAGCGGGCCGGCCACGCCCCAGCCGTACTCCTCGTCGTCGTGCTCGATCTTCTTGCGCACCTCCGGCGACATCGCGCTCAGGTCCCCGAGGGGCACGAAACCGTCGCGCCAGATCTCCGCGGCGCCGCTGGTCCGCCAGGTCCGGACGGCCTGCGCGGCGTGGTCCTCGAACTCGAGCGGTCCGATCAGGTATCTGCCACCGCTGAGGAGCAGCATCGCCACCAGAAGTGTCATGACTAATCGGTCCATATGGTGATCTTGGCACGAGAGGCCGGGGCCTTACGGGCTGGTCGGCGTTGCCTGGGGCGAGGACACCGCGGACGGCCGACGCAGGCCCGGCGTCGTGGCCCCCACCAGAGCGACGGCGCAAAGGCAGAGCAGGCCGCCGCTGACCAGGGCCGCCGCGCCTGACGTGGCGTCCGCGACGAGACCGCCGCGCAGGTTGCCGAGGTCCGGACCGGCCTGCCCGACGATCTGTTCTGCGGCGCTGACGCGGCCGAGCAGTTCGTTCGGGGTGTGCGTCTGGACGATGGTGCTCCGGGACACCACGGAGACGGTGTCGGCGGCGCCGGCCACGACGAGGAAGGCCAGTCCTGCCCATGGATGGGGCGACAGGCCGAACAGCGTGAGCGCCGCGCCCCATGTGGCGGATCCGCCGAGCATGACCAGGCCGGGGCGGGGCAGCCGGGTGAAGGTCCCGGAGAACAGGGACGCCGCGACGCCGCCGACGGCTATGGCCGTGAGGAACAGCCCGAGAGCACGCGGATCGTCGCCGAACCGTTCGGCGTTGATCAGTGGGAACAGGCTGACCGGCATCGACAGCACGGTGACGGCCAGGTCCGTGAGCAGGGCTCCGCGAATGACGGGAGTGCCCGCCAGGAAGGTCAGGCCGTCCAGCACTCCGCGCAGACCGGGACGGGCGGGCTCGCCTTCGGGGCTCATCGGCGGCAGGCCGGACACGCTGTAGAGCGCGACGAGGAAGGTGAGCGCGTCGATCAGGTAGCAGCCGCCGACACCCAGCCCGCCCACGACCAGCCCGCCCAGTGCGGGGCCCACCAGCATGGAGCCCTGGAAGGAGATCCGTCTCAGCGCCAGCCCGGCGGCCAGCTGGTGCTTCGGCAGAAGGTGCGTGACGAAGGTGCGCGAGGCCGGGCCGCCGACGGCGGAGCAGCAGGAATGCAGGACCACCAGCCCCAGCACCCCGGCGGCCGGGAGGTGCCCGAAGAAGCCCTGAAGCGCGAGAAGGAAGGAGCACACCGCCTGCCCGGCGGTCGTGAACAGGCAGAGCTTCCGGCGGTCCACGCGGTCGACGACCGACCCGGCGAAGAGTCCGAGCACCACGAGCGGCATCGCCTGCGCCAGGCCGACGGCGCCGGTCCAGGCAGTGCTCTCCGTCGTCTGCCAGACCTGGAACATCACGGCGACGAGCGTCATCTGGCTGCCGAACCCGGACAGCGCCCCGCCGATCCATAACCGCCGGAACGGCGGTGACGACCGCAGCGGGGTGACGTCGACCAGCGCGTGCCTCAGCCCCACGCGGGGTCCTGGGCCAGCTTCTCGGCGATCCGGTCGTGGAAGCTCTTGCGCTCGAGAGCCCGCTCGATGTCGGTGACGACCCGGGAGAGCGGATAAGGGATCTCCGCCTCGAGGTCGGCGAGGGCGGCCTCGGTGGCCCGCCACTCCGCCGCCAGGCGACCGACGACGGCGCGGGCGTCGTCCGTGAGCGTCACCTTCTTGCTGCGCGCGTCGTCGCCCGTGACGGTCTCCACCCAACCGGCCGTGCGCATCGCGGCCACCTTCTGGCTGAGCGCCGAGTGCGTCCTGCCGACCGACTCGGCCAGCTCGGTGATGGTCATCGGTCCACGGGCGTGCAGCCGGAGCAGCTCCATCACGAAGCTGGGCTTGAGGCCGTCGATCTGGTTCTCGGTGTAGAGCCGGGCGATGTCCGCGTCCATCGACTCCTGGAGCAGCCGCAGCGGCCGCCAGAGGCTCTGGTCTGTGGGATCGAGTGTGGGGTCTTCCGTCATGCCCGCATTGTAACAGTGCTTATATAAGTGCTGTTATGCCGGATCGGTGTCGGCGACTCTGACGGAGAAGACGACCCGTTCCTCCTCGCCTTCGGTGAGCCCCCACAGCTCGCCGGTGCCGTACCAGAGTGACAGGTCCTCCGGCCGGTAGGCCCAGCTCGTGTGGGCGTGGATCGTCCAGGTGGAGGCGGCGCCGCTGACGTTCACGGTGGCGAAGCGCCTGCTGGGGTTCGGGCCGGGGTGAGAGCCGGCCGACATGTTGAGGTAGAGGACGTTGCCGTCGGCCTGAACGCCCTGCACGTCGCTGATGGCGTCGGCCGGGTTCGCCGGGACGGTGGACACCCAGGCCTGCACGGGGGAGGTGATGAGCCGGTAGTCGCCGTCGGGCGGCGGCTGGAAGCGGTAGCGGACCAGCTTGGTGCCGGCCAGGGAGGCGGAGGTGCCGCTGGAGCGCTTGTACGTGCCCGCGACCAGGCTCGCGCCGCCGGAGCTGTTGCGGTCGAGTGAGACGAAGTCGAGGAGGATGGGGGTGATGTAGTGGCGTACCTCCGGAATGACGTAACGGTAGTCACCGCCCCCTCCGTCCCGCTTGCGGTAGATCTTGCGGGTGTCGAACACCCGGATCGTGTGCTGGGTGGAGTCGGGGCCTGAGTAGCCATTCCAGTTGGAGCTGGAGGTCATGAACAGGTAGGGGCCGTACCACGCCAGCCCGCCGCCGTGTCCGTAGACGCGTCGCAGCCCGCCCCGGCTGTCCACCCACACGGGCAGGACGTTGCGGTAGCGGCGGTCGTCGAGGTCGACGACCTTCAGGATCACGGAGTTGGTGCGGTAGTCGGGGGCGTTCGGGTCGGGCGAGTTCAGCCAGGCCCAGCTGGTGATGAGCGCCCTGTGCTCACTGCCGATCGGGGTGCCGCCGAGCTGGGCCTCGCCGGAGGTGGCCAGCCCCTGAGGTACCCAGGGAGAGTGCGGGAGGTCGTCCTTGTCGCCCTGGGCGGCGGCGTCCCAGCAGAACCAGGTGCTGACCGGCACCAGCGGCCGGTACGCCGCCCGGGCCGCGCAGCCGGCGTCTTCGCTGCCCGGTAACGCGGTACGGTCGCTCCCGCTGAGCACGCCGCCCATGCCCACCTGCTCGTACTCCGCCGAGAGCGGCACCGTGTAGGGGTCGGATCCGGCGCGCAGAGCGAGGCCTGTCAGGCTCAGCGGTTGGAGCGGCGCCGCAGCGGTCGTCAGTGCCGCCGCGCCGGTGGGTGACATCACGGGTGCGGCCAGGGCGCACGCGGCTGCCATCCGTACGAACCAGGTCAGAGCGGACGTCATCCACTGCTCGGCCACGAAGGTCTCCCTTGTTCACCCGTTAAGATCGACTCATACACCATGCAAGTGGACGTGACCATAGGCCGGCTCCAGACCGCCCACAGGACAGGTGATCGGCGATGCTCAACGTGGTGGCATGGACCAGGCTGGAGCCGTGGCGGGTCGCCCGCGCCCGCACCGACCGCGACGAGACGGTGATCGTCAAATGGACGGGTCCGCACGTCGACGGCAGGCACAGTGAGGCATGGCGGCTGTGCACGGAGGTGGCGGCGCTCAGGTTCCTGTCGGAGGACCTTGGAGCTGACCTGGCTCCGCGCGTGCTGGCGGAGGACCTGCCCGGCGGGCGCATCGTGCTGGAGGACCTCGCCCCGCGGACCGCGCTGGACGGGCTGCTGCGCCGTGACGGCGCCGACGCCCATCTGGAACGGCTGACCGCTTGCGCCCGCGCTCGCGGCGAGCTCGGGGCGCTCACCACCGGTCGCGCGGAGCCGTACTACCGGCGCCGAGCCGCACTCGGGCCGGTTGACGCGGAGGCCGACCGGCTCGGGCGGGTCGCGCGGCTGCGCGCGGAAGGAGTGCCGCAGGCCGAGGTGCTGGGGGAGCCGATCACCGGCGCGGTCGAGCACGAGCTCGCCTCGGCGCTGGAGACGCTGGCCGATCCAGGGCCGTTCCTGGTGCTCAGCAACGGCGATGCGGAGGCCAACAACGTGCTGGTGCACGCCGATGGTCCGCCTGACGCGCGCCTGATCGACTTCGAGTTCGCGGGCTTCACCCACGCCCTGCACGACGCCGTCTGCCTGTACGTCCCGGGCCCGGCGTGGATGTCGGTGGGCACGCCCGCCGCGGCTGCTCAGCGGGAGCCGGCCGATGCCTACCGGCGCGCTCTGGCCGCCGGTGTGCCGGAGGCCGAGGACGAGCGGCGCTACGGCACGGCCCTGGCGGCGGCGTGCGTGGCGTTCGCGCTGGTCCGCCTGTGGCGCCTGTCTGTGCTGGATGCCCGTCCAGCCGGTGACAACAGCCGGACCCAGCTCGTCGCGGTCCTGGAGGCCGCCGCCCGCACCGCCGAGGCCTGGCGGGCACTGCCGCGACTGGCCGGCTGGTGCCACCGCCTGGCCGACGCCTTACGCCGGCGCTGGCCGGACGCCGACGTGGACCTCGCCGCACTGGCCCCGTACACGCCGCGCCGTCCCTGAACGGCGCTAGCGGTGGTCGTTCATCTCGACCGACAGCAGGCCCCACGAGGAGACCAGGCGCGCCAGTTCTCCGCTCGCCGCACCTGGAAGCCCGTCCGGGCGGAAGTGGACGACCGTTCCCGTCGTGCCGTCGTCGGCGATCGGCACCAGATCGGTCACGGGTACGCCGTGCTCGTACCGCTGCGTCCAGGCACCGCCCCGGCGGCGGTTGGTATGGACGAGCCACTCGCTGAGCGCCGCGACGACGGACATCCCCCGGCGCGGATGACCGTCGGGAAGCACCTGCGTGCCGGGGCGGTCGAAGAACCGCAGGTCCTTCGTGGCCATGATCGGCTTCTTCACGGCGCGGTCGTGCTCGTCGAGGCGGGTGTCGGTGCCCCGCCCGTCATCCGCCACCGACACCGAGCCGTCGGCATGGAGCGTGACGGTGCAGTGCCCGCCGCCGCTGCTCTCCGCCTCGTCGGCCGCGTAGGCGACGACTTCGAGGACCAGGTGGCGAAGACCGCCGGGAGCGAAGGCGAGCGGGTCCTGACGGATATGGGCGAGGTGCTCGCCGTCCACGCCACTCGCCCAGTCATGTGTTGTGTTACGCCACGAAGTCCTTGATGTGCCCACCGGAGGAGCTTATGCCGGGACACCGCGATGAGTTTCCGCCCCGCCGCAGGTCAACACAGTCATGACAACCTTCGCTCTGATCCACGGCGGCGGTGGCAGCGCCTTCGACTGGCACCTGGTCGAAGCCGAGGTACGCGCCCAGGGGCATGACACGGTCGCGGTGGACCTCCCGGTGTCCGACCCGCAGGCGGGGCTCTGGGACTACGCGGACGCCGTCGTCCAGGCAGTCGGCGACCGCCGGGACCTGGTCGTGGTGGCCCACTCCTGGGGCGGTTTCGTCGGCCCGCTCGTCTGCGCGCGGGCAAGGGCCGACGCGCTGGTGCTGGTCACCGCCATGATCCCCAGTCCGGGGGAGGCGCCGGGCGACTGGTGGGAGCGCAGCGGCCGGCCCTCGTCGGACATCGAGGACGAGTACGAGCTCTACCTGCACGACGTCCCGCGCGAGCTGGGCGAGCGGGTGTTGGCTCACGACCGCGCGCTCGCCGAGAAGATGAGCATGGACCGGGCGGTTCGCGAGCCCTGGCCACTGGCGGCCTGGCCCGACGTGCCGACGAGGTACGTGCTCTGCCGCGACGACCGCTTCTTCACCCCGGACTTCGTCCGCCGCCACGTGAAGGAGCGCCTCGGCATCGCCCCGGACGAGCTGCCCGGCAGCCACATGGCGATGCTGTCGCACCCGCGCGAGCTGGCCGACTACCTGGTCGGCGTGGCCGGCGGAGCGTGACGCGCAGGCGGTACGGGGTCAACGATGCGCGGCGGCGGCTTCCCGGAGCAGGTCCAGGAACGCCGACAGCGGCGGATGACCCTCGGTCGATTCCTTCACGACGACGAAGATGGAGCGGACCGGAGCGGGCCGGGTGACCGGCACGCAGGTGAACGTGGTGGCCGGCATGATGCTGAGCGCGAGCCGGGGAACCATGGTCACGCCCAGTCCGGTCGCGACGAAGGCGACCGCGGTGGCGTAGTCGTGGGCCTCCACCACGAAGTTGGGGCTGAAGCCGGCCGCGCCGCACGCGTCGAGCATGGTCTGCCGGCAGACGCTGGTGGGCCACTCGTTGTCGATCCACGGTTCGCCGCGTAGCCTGCCCAGCTCGATGACCTCTTCGGCGGCGAGCGCGTGCCCCGGCGGCAGGATCGCCAGGAAGGGGTCGTCGAGCAGGTGGACGGCCCGCAGCCCGGCCGGCACCTGAACGGTGTCGTCCAGCACCATGATCTCGGCGTCGGCGGCCTCGCCGGTCAGTCCCTTGCCGAGCCGTAGCTCCACCCTGACCTCCGGGAACCGGCGGTTGAACTCCGCGATGACGGGCGGGATCAGGACGGCTCCGGCCGTGGCGAAGTAGCGGACGGTAAGCCGGCGCGTTCTGCCCGCGCGCAGGTCGGCGAGTGCGGTCTCGGCGCGGGCGATCTGGGTCTGGATCTGCCCGGCGTGGCTCGCCAGGAGCCGGCCCGCCTCGGTGGGCCGGATGCCGCGGCCGTGGCGCTCCATGAGCACCGTGCCCGTCTCCCGCTGCAGGGCGGCGATGTGCTGGCTGATCGCGGAGGGCGTGTAGCCGAGGTTGGCGGCGGCGGCCTGGATCGAGCCGGTCTCCACGACGGCCCGCAGCACAGCCAGGCGGTGAACGTCCAGCACGGGCCGATCATACAGTCCCACTTCACAATGGTTAAGAAATCATCGCTTGTGCTGAAATTTCCCCATAGTCGAGGATCCGTACATGGAAATGGGGAGCAAGATCCGCCTCGGCGTCATCGGCCTGGGCGTGATGGGCGCTGAAATGCTCGACGTCGCGCAGCGGCACCCGCGGTTCGAGGTGGTCGTGGCCGCGGATCCCAGCGAGCAGGCGGTCGAACGGGCTCGGGCGGCCCAGCCGGCACCGGCCTATGTCGGGGACCCGGACGAACTGCTCGGCCGCCGCGCGCTCGATGCCGTCTACATCGCCTCGCCGCCGGCCACGCACGCCCACTACGCGGTACGCGCCATGAAGGCGGGGCTGGCGGTCTTCGCCGAGAAGCCACTCGCCGTGGACCTGGCCGAGGGCGAGGAGATGGTGACCGTGGCCGCGGCGACGGGCACGGTGAACGCGCTGAACTTCGTCATGTCCGACCGCGGCGCCGCCTTGGCCGTCGCGGAGGCGCTGCGTACCGGCCAGGCCGGCACCGTGCGCGGGGTCGAGATGCGGTTCACCTTCCCCGAGTGGCCCCGCTCGTTCCAGGAGAGCGCCGGGTGGGTGGCCGGGCGGGCGCAGGGCGGGTTCCTGCGCGAGGTCGCCTCGCACTACCTGTTCCTGACCGACCGGCTGCTCGGGCCTCTCTCACCGGTCCGCACCCACGTCACCTACGGTGCGGCCGCGGAAGACACCGCCTATGAGTCTCCTGAAGATCTTGGTGGTCTTCCCAGGCGGCGTTTGGGGACTCAGACTCGGGTCATGATGGGCCGTTGGAGGGTTCCAGCCGGGCCTGA